>NZ_CP058278.1:3612320-3913347 GCF_013389455.1 Flavobacterium inviolabile
GAATCCGGGAAATTAAATCTATCGTTGCTTCCGGTACGGAAGAAGTTGCCTTTTGGGTAAAAAGAACGTTTTATTATTCTGAAAAGCCCATGTTTTACGGCGGTCAGAATCAGGATAAAGCCATTCGTTTATTTAAAAAATCAAAGTGTAAATATTCCGATAAATTAGTGCACGAGCAACTGATTTCAAACGGAAAAACCGGTATTTTAAAAGAGATCATCCATCATTATTCTTTTAAAAATAAAGAAAACTTTTTAGGAAAGCGGCTGCAATACTCCAGGCTGAGAGCGCAGGAGCTTTTCCTGAGAGATAAAAAACCGAATGCTTTCCATTTTTATATCAAACCGGCTTTTCGTTTTTTTAAACATTATATAATCGAGTTTGGTTTTTTAAATGGAGCCCAGGGAATATCTTTGGCAAAAATAATGTCACAGCACGTTTATATGCGCTATGTTTATTTACAGCAACTGCACGAGAAACTGTCGGCTCCGTCCGGCGGAAAGCTTGCTATCGGATATGAAGCCAAACGTGTTTTTCACAACCGGACAGGTTTAGGAAACTACAGCCGGGATTTGGTGCGTATTCTGAGTCATTTTTACCCGGAAAACAGCTATTTCCTTTACAACCCGAAACCCGCCGGAAAAAAGCTTTTCACTACAGAAGCCGAGAATATTTCCGAAAAATTGCCGACAGGCTGGTTCAACCGCAAATTTTATAATATCTGGCGGCAGTTTACCATTGTTTCCGATCTGAAAAAAGACGGGATCAGAATATTTCACGGACTGTCCGGCGAATTACCATCCGGCCTCAAAAAAGCGGGTATTAAAAGTACGGTGACCATTCATGATTTAATTTTCATGCGTTATCCGGAGTTTTACTCCTACTTTGACCGGAAAATACATTTTTATAAGTTCAAAAAGGCGGCTAAAAATGCCGACAGAGTAATTGCCATCAGTGAGCAGACAAAGGAGGATATTATCCGTTTCCTGTCTGTCCCGGCATCCAAAATAGACGTTATCTATCAGGGCTGCCAGGATGTCTTTAAAGAAAGCTTTACCGAAACGGAAAAACAGGCTGTAGCGGAGAAATTCCATTTACCCAAACAGTTTGTGCTGAATGTCGGTACAGTGGAAGCCCGGAAAAATGTCCTTATCGCTGTAAAAGCCATTAAAAATATCGACACGCATCTGGTTATTATCGGCGGTGAAACGGCTTATACCAAAGAAGTCAAAAAATATATCGAAACACATCAGCTCCAGGAAAAAGTTATTTTCCTGAAAGGGTTAAGCAGCAAAGAATTAGCTATTACTTACCAGCTGGCTACCATTTTTATTTACCCGTCCCTATTTGAAGGCTTCGGAATCCCGATTGTAGAGGCTTTATATTCCAGAACACCTGTTATTACTACTAATTCCGGTGTTTTCCCGGAAGCAGGTGGCCCTGACAGTATTTATGCTGATCCGACAGATAGTGCCGAAATAGCCTCAAAAATAGAATTACTTTTAAATGATGCCGAATTAAGAAAAG
Organism: Flavobacterium inviolabile; assembly: GCF_013389455.1. Classification (NCBI taxonomy): domain Bacteria; kingdom Pseudomonadati; phylum Bacteroidota; class Flavobacteriia; order Flavobacteriales; family Flavobacteriaceae; genus Flavobacterium; species Flavobacterium inviolabile. The sequence continues at coordinate 3,613,848 of NZ_CP058278.1, forward strand.
AGATAACGGAAAAAGGTTATATGTTTGTACAGAAATTTAACGATTCCGTGATTGCTGATAAAATAATAACGTTGTATAATTCTCTTTAAAAAAAAAATCAATAGTTTCGTTTTACAGAACGAATCATAAACAGAAAAAAATCCCCCCACATGAAAGTCGCCGGTTTTACTTTTATCCGCAATGCGGTCCAAAACGATTACTCCATTGTAGAGGCCATCACGTCTATATTGCCAATTTGTGATGAATTCGTTGTAGCACATGGAAATTCCACTGATACTACACTAGATCTGATTAAAAGTATCAACTCCCCTAAAATCAGAATCATCCAGACCGTTTGGGATGATACGGTTCGTGAAGGCGGAAAAACGTTTGCTCTGGAAACCGATAAGGCTTTTCACGCAATCAGTCCGGATATGGACTGGGCATTTTATATTCAGGGTGACGAATGTGTACATGAAAAATACCTGGATACCATTAAAAAAGAGATGGAGATCTGCCTGAATGACGATCAGGTGCAAGGATTATTATTCAATTACACCCATTTTTACGGTTCTTACGATTATTATGCCCACTCCAGAAGATGGTACCGCAGAGAGATCAGGGTGATCCGGAATTTACCCGGAATGCAGTCTTATAAGGACGCACAGGGATTCCGCTATAAAGGAGAAAAATTAAAAGTAAAGCATATTGACGCGTCCATTTATCACTATGGCTGGGTAAAACCGCCAAGCGGCCTGAAAACAAAAGTAAAAAATACCGGTCGTTTTTATAACAGCGATGATGAATGGATTGACAAAACCTATAATGAAAATTATCAATTTGACTATGGAAATGCAGAAAGGTTATTAAACTTTAAAGGCACCCATCCAAAAGTTTTTCAGGACAGGGTTTCCCGCAGCAACTGGAAATTTTCATTTGATCCGACAAAATTAAGCAGCAATTTAAACTTCAGAAGAAAATTTTTAGCTAAAATTGAAGATTTAACCGGTATGCGTTTGTTTGAATACAAAAACTATATCATCGTAAAAAGAAGTTAAATAACATTGTAATGTCTCAAAACAATAACGTCAAGATCAGTGGTTTGATAATCACCTACAACGAAGAGAAAAACATTCGGGAAGTTATCGAATGTCTGGATTTCGTAGAGGAAATTATTGTACTGGATTCTTTCAGCAGTGACCGTACTGTTGAAATTGCTGCCTCATATCCAAAAGTAAAAGTCATTCAGAACAAATTTTTAGACTATACTTCGCAGCGGAATCTGGCTCTTAAAAATGCTTCCAACAACTGGGTCTTATTTTTAGATGCCGATGAAAGAATTACTCCGGAATTAAAAGAAGAAATCCTGAATGAGGTAAACAAACCCGAAACCAGGGATGCTTATTTTTTCCTGAGAAAATTCTATTTTAACCAAAAACCGATACATTTTTCCGGTACTCAAACCGATAAAAATTACAGACTCTTTAAAAAGGAAAAAGCCCATTATATCCCTGAAAGGCTGGTACATGAAACCTTAAAAGTGGACGGAACAGTGGGCATATTGAAAAACAAACTACTGCATTATTCCTACGACAACTATGAGGTTTATAAAAAGAAAATGATTAATTACGGTATATTAAAAGGGAAAGAGCTTTTCCTGAAAGGAAAAAAATACAGCATTTTCACGCATTACCTGAAAACCGTTTTTAAATTCATAAGAGCATATCTGCTCCGTCTGGGAATTTTAGACGGGAAAAGCGGGTTTATTCTTTCCTATTTACAGGCTTTAAGTGTACACCACACCTATAAATCGTTAAAAATAACCCAAAAACAAAATATATAACTGATTCTCACGATATAAGTCATAGATAATAAAACTTTTATTTTTTTAATTAACATACCCTGATGAACAAAAAAATTTGTTTGATAAGCTTCGATAACTGGCAGTATGACAAATACATTATCAAGTCATTACAGCATAAAAATATTGATGCCTATCATATCAATCTAGGAAGTTATAAACATGCCAATTTATTATCTAGGGTCATTAATTCATTCTCTAAAATATTCCTGAGAATAAACTTAAAGACAAAGAAAAAACAGGAACATATCCTTGCCGAACTTCAGAAGAACGGTATGCATGATATTATCCTGGTTATCAATCCCGATGTTATTGAACTGGCTTATCACCAACAAATTAAACAGCATACCAAAAAATATATCGCTTATTTATACGACAGCCTGCACCGGTGTCCTGTAGATCATTTGCTGAAAGCCGATTTATTTGATGAGATTTATTCTTTTGATGAAGAAGATGCGAAAGCCAACAACTTCACCAAAATGAATAACTACATCTATTTTGACAAGCAGGAAATTCCTGCCGAAAAACCAAAATACAAAGCGATAACCGTTTCTTCTTTCGATAAACGCTTCCCGGTATACAATGCTATTGCGAACCAGCTGGAAAAAATGCAGTATCCGTTCAATTTCATTTTTGTGAGCCATAATATGCGGTTTAAAAAACTGAAATTCAATTCTAAAGCAGCAGCAGATCTGAAAACCAACAAGCTTTTAAAATTCCAGTCTAAAAAAATCAGACTGAAACAGCTGTTAAAACTATATGCCGAAGCCGAAGTTATTTTTGACATTGTCCAAAACAGGCAAACCGGACTGAGTTTCAGGGTTTTTGAAGCCATGGGAATGCAGAAAAAACTGATTACGGATAATAAATCCATCACCAAATATCCGTTTTACAATCCGCAGAACATCCTGATTGTGGACAGGGATAATCCGGTTATTGAAAAAGATTTTTTAGAAACGCCTTATCAGCCCATACCCGATGAGATCTACAATCAGTACACTATAGATACCTGGGTTAATAAAATTTTTAAACTGTAATTCAACTATATGAACATCCTGATCCTCACAAGAGAATACAAGCACCCCTTATTGCCACCCTGCGGCGGAACCGGTAATTTCAATGCATTACTGGCCAAAGAACTGGTTAAAAGAGGGCACAAGGTTCAGGTATTCGGTGTGTTGAAGACCAATATCGATTTTGAAGACGAAGGGGTTCAGGTACATTATATCAAAAGCCTGTTTAAAAGGAATGTTTTTTTAAATTTCCTGAGATCCATTACCCAGAAAATTCCTTTTCTGATGCCGTATCACTTTCAGTTACATGAAAGAGAGAAAAAGGACATCAGCAAAAAGCTCTATTCTTTTATAAAGAAACAGCAGCTCGCTGTTGATATCATTGAAAATCATGACTTTGAAGGACTTTCGTTATTTCTGGACAGCTCCATTCCCTATGTTGTAAGATGCCACGGTTCTTTTTCGGTACTGGAAAAATATTTCCATTACAAGGTGGAAGCCGGGCGGAAACATTGCGAAAGAGAGGCTTTTAAAAAGGCTAAAAACGTAATTGCCGTTTCAAAATTCTCGGAGCAGGTCAACCGGGAACTATTTGGTGTTCCGGATTTCAAACTGATTTACAACGGGATCAATGTTCAGGAATTTCAACGGGATACGACTGTAAATACAATCCCCTATTCCCTGTTTTATATGGGGAACTGCTCGGTCGAAAAAGGAGCCGATACGGCTTTTAAAGTGTTTCAGATTCTGGCAAAGCAGTTTCCGGAAGCCACTTTACATTATGTTGGCAGAGCGACACCTTATCAGGAAGAACTGCAGCAGGATATTAAAGCGGCCGCTTTAACCGAAAAAGTTATTTTCCACGGCTATCAGCCCAAAGAAAGCATTATCAGACTGCTCAGCAGTGCCAACGTGATTATCTGTCCTTCCAAAGGGGAGAATTTCAGTCTGGCATTACTGGAAGCTCTGGCGCTGTCCAAACCGGTCGTTACTTCGGGTATCGATTCTTTTAAAGAAGTAATTGTTTCGGGCGATAACGGTTTTATCTGTGAAACCGAAAACGATTATGTAACACATATCAGCGATTTGTTCAAAAATCCGGCGCTGGCTGGCGAAATAGCCGAAAATGCCCGAAAAACAGTAGTGGAAAACTTCAGTATCGAAAAGATGATGACCGAAACGGAAGACTACTATACCGCTGTAATTCAAAAACATTCTTAACTTTCCAAAACGAACCTTTCTTTTACCTACCATGACAAAGCCAACACTATCCGTAATTATGCCGGTTTTCAATGCCGAAAAATACCTGCAGGAAGCTATTGACAGTATCCTGAATCAGACATTTTCCGATTTTGAACTCCTGATCCTGAACGATAAATCGACCGACAACAGTAAAGCGATTATTGAAAGGAATGCGGCCAAAGACCCGCGTATTGTTTTTATTGATAAGGTTGTAAATGTTGGCCCTGCCAATTTAAGAAATGAAGGTTTTGAAACGGCACAAGGTACATTTGTTGCGTTAATGGATGCCGACGATATTTCCAAACCGGATCGTTTTGCCAAACAGATAGACGCTTTAACCCAAAATCCTGAAATTGGGGTTTGCGCAACTTTTTATACGCTTTTCAGAGAAAACGGAAAACGCCAGTTAATCAGTGTGCCAACGCAGCATGCCGACATTAAAAGGGCTTTTCTTTTCTACAATCCTATTGGAAATCCAACAATTATGCTTCGAAAAGAGGCGTTAAAAGATTTCCGTTTTGACAATGATTTCGTTCCTATCGAAGACTATGAGCTTTGGAACCGACTGCTTGATGAAACCACATACATAAACCTGCCGGAATCTCTGTTGGATTACCGCTGGCATGACACGAACATCAGTCAGACCAAAATTGACAATGTTAATCGCGCCTTACAGAAAATCCGCCTGGCACAGCTGGAAAAGAATTTTGGCATTGCCGCTACCCATCCCAACATTAACGGTTTTTTGAATGCCCTTGATTTTAAAAGAGGTTTAGCGCCCGAAGCGATCATCGGTACCATTGAAGCTGCCAAAGCCTTGTTTGCCATTAACAACAGGGAGCATCTTTACAACGAAAAAGCGTTTGAGAAGCAGATTACCCAAATTGTAGTGCGAACTATCCGGAAATCTAAAGAATACAACAAATCGTTCCTGAACTATCTGAAAACCGACGGTAAGGTTTTCTATCAGAAAGTAAAATGGATCGACAGAATAGTGATTATGTTGAAATCGTTACGATAGCTTTTATTGTCCGGAGAATTTTTTGACATAATATCTTGCTTTTCTCCAGATTCGGCTTGCCCGTATCCGTTTTCCTCTGTAAGTACCTCCCGCAATATTAATCGGCTCATAGTATTTATAATCGAATCCAAAGCTCTCATTCCAATAACCATATTTTAAAGTCGCTTCTTTATCAATCATCGGAAAAACAAAATTATCATCGTTGATAGCGGAAATTACTTCTTCATGGTTTTTAGGAATAAAAACACAATTTAGCTTTTCATAGGCTGCATGCCCTAATAATATCACATTTTTACCGGCAAATGCAGCTTCTGCTCCTACAGTAGAACCAAATACGATTATGATATCACTTTTATTAATCAGTGCATAAGTATCAATACTGTCTTCTGCTTTTATAATTTCTATTGAAGGGTATTTTTTCTCAATCTCGTTTTCTATAAATCGATTTTGACTATTATCCAGGCCTTTTAAATTAGGATGTACACGCAAATATAACTTTACCTTATCATTGTCCTTCAGGCTTTCACATATCCTTTTTATACCTTCATTATCATTAGGGTAAAAATAGGGTCCGAAACCTTCAAGACCTTCATATTCATCTAATGACGAGTTAAAAATCGTTACAATTTTCCTGTCGGTATTAATACTCGCTGGCAGATTCCCTTCCTGTTGTTCCTTTGTAAAGGAATACCAGGCATCTTCTACTCTTTTTATTCTATTCAAATAGAACATTTTACCAATTTCGACTTTATCATCGATGGCGTTCTCCCACAAATATTCCATTTCCTCAGAAACGGTTTGTATGGAATGCGGTATGGAATTGACTCTAAATAGAAATCTATTTATTTTCCCTCCTCTTTCATGAGTTGCATAGTCCAGTTTTCTTTCCTGGCATACTCTCAGAAGCGGCCTGTTTTCTATAAATCTTCCATTAAAGAAGATGACCAGATCCGGTTTAATCTTATCAATAACTAATTGAAATGTTTCATATAAATAGGCTCCGGTTAAAAGGCCTCTAAAAATAAAATCCTTATGTTCTTTTACATCCGGTTCATGGTTTCTTGTATATGAAACCAAAGACGAAGCAGTGGCCATTCCGGAATCGTATGTTTTGAATGTGAACTTTTTTAATGACTGAATATCTTCAAAAGCATCAGGTGCATGGAATTGTTTCGTTTTAAACGCTTCCATATTTAAAAAATCTTTATAGTGAAGAACATGTAGATTTTCTCCTTTCTGATTTATCTTCTGTATAAATTTAGAGCTGTTTAAAACTCTGGAATAGCAAACTTTACAATCAACACCAATATGTTTGGGGTTTTCAAAACATACTTTAAAATCGCTTTTACAGATAAGCCAATATATCGTATTTCCTTGTTCTAAAAGCCGTTCTACGATTTCCATCTCCGTTTCTAAATGCGGCGTAGGATGATAGGTAGTCTGTACAAGGATTGTTTTATTGAAAATAGAATCTATATTGGTCATTCGAAAAGATATTGAAATGTAATTTTATTTATTGTCTGCAAAATTTAATTGCATAGGCGTTCCTTTAGCTAAATCAACCAAAGCTTTTGTTCCGATTAATTCATTATAATATTTTGGATGTACTCCAAAACCCGGACGAACGGAACGCAGGTTTTTAGCCGTAAAAACGTCTCCGGCTTTTATATCTTCTGCAATATATAAAGAACGGCTGAACTCTCTTCCTTTAACTTGTTTTTCGGTTAATTCATAATCTACCGTACCGGAAGCTTTTTCAGCTTCCCTAACCGCTTTTACCATTGCGGTAAACTCTTCTTCATTCATTGAAAACGAAGCATCCGGTCCTCCGATGGCACGATCAATTATAAAGTGTTTCTCTATGATTTTTGCGCCAAAAACCGTTGCTACAATAGGAACCGTACTTCCCATGGTGTGATCCGAAAGACCGCTGATCACGCCGTATCTTTCGCTTAAATCCTTAACCATACACATGTTTGCCTCTTCTATTGGAGCAGGATAACTGGAAGTACATTTCAATAAGGCAACCTGTGTATTTCCTTTTCTTTTACAGGCATCCAAAGCTAACTCAATGTCTTCCTGTACAGCAATTCCCGTTGAAATTATAACGGGTTTTCCCTTTGATGCTACATACTCAATTAATGGAATGTCTGTAATTTCAAAAGAAGCAATTTTATAAGCCGGTGTATTCAGTTCTTCCAGTAAATCTACCGAACTGAAATCGAAAGGAGATGAAAAACAAATCAAGCCTTCTTTTTTAGCTGCTTCAAATATTTCCTTATGCCATTCCCAGGGTGTGTAAGCTTCCTTGTATAGATCATAAAGGTATTTTCCATCCCAGATAGTTCCTTGTTTTAAACGAAAATCATCCGTTTTAACATCTAAAGTTATTGTATCGGCTGTATAAGTCTGTAATTTGATGGCATCCGCACCCGCTCTTTTGGCTGCTTTTACTGTTGCCAATGCGTTATCCAGGCTGCCATTATGGTTTGCAGACAACTCTGCAATAATAAAAACCGGGCTTTTTTCATCAATGTGAAAAGTGTCTATATGGAATGACTTTGTCATGATTATTCAATTGAAATTTCAAATTTACTATTTTCTTTGTCTTCAGTTTCTAAAAAACCTAATGCCCTGAAGGCTTTTAAAGACGGAATATTATCCTTGATAACAAAACCAATAATTGTATTACCCGATAATCCTGTTTCTGAAACAAGCTGTTTCAGATAATCTACTCCTTTTTTAAGGATTTCTTTACCCAATCCATATCCGTGATAATCCGTTCCCAATAAATAGCTTATAACAAAATTTCCCGCTACACGATCAAACCGTATGGATCCTATGGGTTTATTTGCTATTTCTGCTATCAGATATATACATTCCGGATTATTAACCTTCGATTGGAACCACGCGACATGTTCTTCCCGCAAAATTTCATTTTTATTAAATGAAAACCGGCGTATTTCCGGATCTTTTGCCCATAAAAAAGTAGTTTCAGCGTCTTCAATCGTTGCCAGGCGCAAATTCATTCCCTTATGCATCTTTATCCTTTTAAAGATCTTTAAAAGCCTTTCACCAGATAATCCGTCTATAACATTTTTATTCAAAGGTACCCTGTTTACAGCCTTTTGAACAGCTTCGTTTAATTCCTTTGGTTCAAAATCATGGGCATCATAAAAACAATTTTCATTTTTATATGCACTATAGATAAATTTCTGATTTTCAACATAAGTCCCGGAAATCACATTGCAGCCTACCGAAAGTACTTCATTTAAAATTCCACTTGAAGGTACAACTGCCAAATCTGATGCCACCATAAGCTCCATTATCTTCCTCTCATCAATACCGTGAAAATGTTCAATTCTTTTATCAGAATCAATAACGGTTTTCAGCTTGTTTATCTGTTCAAATGCAACTCCGGTAACAACAATAATCCGTTTAAAAACAGGAAATGCCGTTATTGTAGCGACTGTCTTTTCTGTAAGATTTTTAAAGTCTGAACCTCCGAAACAGATAAAAACAGTTTCCAGGTTTGCAACCGCTTTCTTATTTCTTGCCTGCTCTAAAAACAACGGTCTTAATAGGGCATATTCCGGTCCTAATGCAAATTGAGTCGTTACAAGTGCATTATAGTTACCCGGACTAACATTGGGTGCATGATTAATGATAAGGTCTGCAACATACTCTTTATCAAACAGATCATCAATGCAAACTAATGTTGCGGCAGTGTTTTTTATACTTTCCTGATATGCTAAATCAAAATGATAACCATCCAAAACAACAATGTCATTCTTTGTTGGTAAACTCAAAAAAACGGCTTCATTTTCAATTTCCAGCAATTGAAAACGCGCCTCTTCCAGATCTTTTTTTATTTTATCCGGAATACATCTACACACAAAAGTGATTGAAAAATCGGATTGGAGCATTTGTGCCAATGCAAAACACCGTATTAAGTGCCCCAATCCTATTTGCGAATTTCCATCAACTCTTATATAGATATTCATATTTATAATGTTTTTCTAAAAACAGCTTTTGCAGGATTACCAATCAAAAATTGTTCGTATCCTTCTTTTAATGCCTGTTTGTATATTTCCAATGATTCTCCGAAGGCTTTAGCAAAGTAATACACATCGTCTTCTGAATGAGAAAAGCAGGGTACAAATGCCCCCTGGAACAATACACCTCTTTTTATCATTTCCTGCATAAAAAGTGTTCTATATCCCTGGCTGAATACTTTGTTATTATCTTTAAAAACAAAAAATGGCATCCAATCTGCTGCTACAACTTCTACATAATCCGTTAATTCATTTTCGATCACCAATTGTTTGCATAAATCGGATAGTTTCTTTCCAATTTGATGGTTGTGTGCAATTACATCTTTTTCCCGGTATTCTTTTATTGTGGCTATTGCAGCGGCCAAACCATGTGTTTCGCCACCATGCGTAGTCGATATTAAAAATACTTTTTCTTCTCCTTCGCGTGTAATGCCTCCTAATTCCATAACCTCTTTGGTTCCGGTCAAGGCACAAAATGAAAATCCATTTGCGATCCCTTTCCCCCAGGTAGCCATATCGGGTACAAGGTTGAATTTTGTAATTGTTCCCGGAAAATCGGTTTTAAAACCGGTTACCATCTCATCGGCAATAAATAATGCTCCATTGGCATGACAAAGTTCAATGGCCTCTTTTAAAAAGGTTTCTACTTTAAAATCCGGATTATTCAAATGCGGATAGTTTCCTTTTTCCGGTTCGGTAATAACACAGGCAATTTGATTCGGGTATTGCTCAAACAGCCTTTTTAGGGATTCTATATTAAACGATTCAAACGTTACAGACAGTTTAGAAATATCCTCCGGTATTCCTTTGTTGCAAGCTGTAGAACCAATAAACCAATCATCATAACTATAAAACGGGTGATCACCGGGAAACACTATCAGGTTCCGTCCAGTTTTTGCTCTTGCAAGTTTAACTGCTGCAGTCGTAACAATAGATCCGTTTTTTGAAAACTTAATCATATCATGCCCGGGAACCAATTCTAAAAAGGTTTCGGCCATTTCTTTTTCTAAAGCAGAAGGGCGTTGAAAATTAACTCCGTTTTCCAATTCTTCCTTAACGGCATCAAGTACCGGGCTATAGGCATGACCTAAGCTAACACTGGTTAATCCCATTGAGCAATCTAAAAACTCATTACCGTCTACATCCCATATATGCGAGCCTTTGCCTCTTGCAATGGCTGCTGGCGATAAAATCGGGAATTGATCGTCTCCTTTCGAATAAGTATGACTTCCTCCGGGAATCAGCTTGTGAATTGCTTTTCTATATTCATCTGAAGCTTTGAAATTTGTAATATTTCTTAGCGCTATTTCGTTAAATTTACTTTTCATATAACCTTCGTTTCTAAAAATAGAATGATTAATATTCTGAATTGTTTTATGTTGTACTAAATAATCCGCATAGGTCTGCCATGGCAAATCGGATCCTAAAGTTTCTATTAAATGTCTGACCACTTCAAAATCGGATGCCTCATCAACAGTGATTCGCAATGAAGCATACGCTTTATCGATATTTTCATTGGCAATTTTAGTTTGTGTATTTCTTCTGATGTATGGTGTTACATGTTCTCTGTCTGCAATAGCAGTAGCTAACTCCCAGGCTTCTTCCAGTGCTTTAAAACTAAAAACCTCAACGTCCAGTCCGTCCGGATAAGCTTCCTGAGATTGATTTGAATGATAATCCAGTTTGTTTTCCAAACAAAACCGGATGGTTTCATCTATTAGAACCGGATCAATCAACGGACAATCGGAAGTGATGCGAACGACATAATCAGGTTTTTCATCTTTTACAGCGCTATAAAACCTGTCCAGAACATCGTTTAAACTTCCTTTATAGCTTTCAATATTCAGATTTGCCGCAATATTACAAATCGCATCTGATCCCTCTTCATTTGTTGTCGCGACCAACCATTTGTTGACCAATACTGATTGTCCAGCCCGTGTTAAATGATAGGCTAATAAGGGTATATCGTTTATGGTCAGTAATACTTTTCCAGGCAAACGCGAAGAGCCGATTCTTGCTTGTGTTACTCCGATTATTTTCACCAGTTAACAGGATTTAGTAATGTTTTATTTTTAATCGCAATCGTTTCTATCCTTGCAAACAGGTCGTTTTCCAAACGCCAATCTGAAACTGCCCGGATATTTTCTTTTAATTGAGCAGTGGTATCAACGCCAATAACAACCTGGTCTATAAACGGGTTTGCAACAGCATAATTCAAAGCTACATCGCTAACGGTTACATTATTTTCTTTACAGATATTATGTAATTCCAGTAATGCCGGTTTTAAATCGCTCAGTTTTTCCGGCAATCCTTCCGGATCCATAAAGTATAATCCCTGTAAAAAAACGGAACGAACATGAATTTCTGTCCCAAATCCTTTTAATACCTGAAATTTATTCGCAAACTTTCTATCCAGAATGCTATACGGCAGCTGTACGATATCCGGAATACAATTTAGGGCTATAAGGCGCTCCAACTGCTCCGGACTGTAAAGTGAAAATCCGATTTTATTAATTTTCTTTTCCTCTTTTGCCTTTAATAACGTTTCCCATAAAAAAGGATTTTCGATTAATGTATCAGCGTTATGAGCCAGATAACCATAAACGGCTGAACAGTTTAACTTATCTAAAGACAGCGAAAGTACATTCTGCAATTCATCATTTGTTTTTACAGCCGGGAATTTTGTGATAATATTAAACCTGTTTTCTGAAAATAGTCCAAGACGTTCCTCTGCATTACCATAAGCATGCGCAGTATCCAAATAGTTGATATCATGTTCCTTTGCTGTTGCAAGAATACTTTTCAGTTCTTCATCTGCCGGTACACCATGTGTATTTGCAATACCATAATTGATACCGAATTGAACCGTTCCGAGTGTTATTTTCAAAATTATTTTGTAAAATATGTTGCTATTTTATCAATCACAAAAGATTGCTCCTCATCTGTTAATGTCGGATACATCGGCAGGCTTATACACTGCTTATAATACTGTTCTGCCAAAGGCATATCCTGTTCTTTCCATCCCAAAGCTCTGTAATATGGCATTAAATGGCATGGTATATAATGAATCTGAGCAAAAATATTATGCGTTCTTAAGTAATTATACAAACCTAAGCGATCTTCAACTTCAATAACATACAAATGATAGGCATGTCCGTCTATAGTATCTGATTGTCCTTTAATATAGCTTTTACCTTCAAAAGCTTCTTTATATCTTTTTGCAATCGCTCTTCTTCTTTCAAGTCCCTCGTCAGCTCTGGACAACTGACTGATTCCTAAAGCCGCCTGAAAGTCTGTAAAACGATAATTATATCCCAGATGCTGCATTTCCATATACCAACCCGGATAACTCTCCCCTTCCGGAACTGGCTGACCGGCTGCAAACGCTACTGAATTCTCAAAGCTCGCCGCCTCTCTTGTGATACCGTGTGTACGAAGCGCTACTATTTTTTTATACAGCTTTTCATCATTCGTTGTAATCATCCCGCCTTCTCCTGTAGCAATGTGTTTTACCGGATGAAACGAAAAAATGGCTAAATCGGCATAATTTCCGTTTCCACAATTTTGTTTTGTACCCTTGCTGTCAATAAAATATCCACCGGGAGCATGGCATGCATCTTCAATAATCCATAAACCATATTCATCGGCTAATTTTCTAAAAGCTTCCAGATTAACGGCTCTTCCGGCAAAATCTACCGGAATAATTCCCTGGTAAGTTCCTTTAGGAGACGCTTGCAGCAATTTTTCAACTTTCTCAATATCCAGCAAATAGCTTTCTTCGTCTATATCGGAAAAAACCACTTCACCACCGCAATATCTCACACAATTTGCGGAAGCAGCAAAAGTAATTGGTGCTGTTATTACCTTTTGTCCCTGCGCTACATTAAGTGCTAATGCCGATAAATGCAATGCGGCTGTTCCATTTGAAACGGCAACAGCATATTGACAACCAATGTATGCTGCAAAAGCTTTCTCAAATTCTAATATTTTAGGTCCCTGTGTAAGAAAATCTCCTTTTAAAGCCTCACTTACAACCTTAATATCTTCTTCTGTTATATTTTGTTTTCCGTATGGTATCATCGTTATACTTTAAAATCAGGGTATAAGTGTTCTTTTATCAATTCTCTCAGGCTCTCTACTGTTTCCCATTCTTCATTATCACCCGAGGTATAATTAAATCCTAAAGGAACCTGCTTTGCATTAAACGCTGTTTTATACTCATCCAGATCCCAATTGGTTACCTGAGGAAGGATTACATAGTATTTCCCCAAATCATAAGTAGTAAAAGAATCGGAAGCGGTAATCATTTCTTCGTGAATTTTTTCACCCGGACGTATTCCGCAAATCTTATGTTCACATTCCGGACCGATTGCCTGTGCAACATCTAAAATTCTGTATGACGGTATTTTAGGCACAAATAATTCTCCGCCCCAGGCTGTATCTAAAGCGTGAAGAACCATTGCAACTCCATCCTGAAGCGAAATATTAAAACGGGTCATATTGACATCCGTGATGGGCAAAATTCCTTCTTTTCTTTTATTCATAAAAAAAGGAATCACAGACCCGTTAGATCCCATTACATTACCATATCGCACAACAGAGAATTTAATATCCTGCTGTCCTTTTATATTATTAGCCGCTATAAAAAGTTTATCGGAAGTAAGTTTCGTTGCTCCATATAAATTAATTGGCGCGCAGGCTTTATCTGTAGATAGGGCAACTACTTTAGTTACATTAGACGACAAACATGCTTTTATTACATTTTCGGCTCCGCCAATATTTGTTTTGACACATTCATCCGGATTATATTCTGCGATGTGCACATGCTTCATTGCTGCTGCATGAATTACATAATCAATCCCGTTAAAAGCTCTCTTCAATCGTTCTAAATCTCTAACATCACCAATGAAGTATCTGATTGCAGGATATTCTGATTCCGGAAATTCTTGTGCCATCTGAAATTGTTTTTGCTCGTCTCTTGAGTAAATAACAAGTCTCTTAACATCTGGCCATTTTTGTAAGATTGTTTTCGTAAGCTCCTTCCCTAAAGATCCTGTACCTCCGGTGATTAATATTGATTTATTATTCAGCATTTGTTTTTCTTTTTATGAATGCAAATATAATAATTAAACGATAGTTAAAATACCGATTTTATCTCACAACTTTTAAGCCCTTAATAAACATTTTTAAAAGTATCGCTTTCTGTTTTTTTCATTGCCTATATGTGTGTTATTCTCATTTTAAAAAAAATGCGCAATGCAATCCGTCAGGTATTTAAAACCCTTTCAAACAGTTGATTCAAATCGTCTCTTAACAAAAAAAATAGCTTATGCATTACGCCCGCTGCCTGTTAATCCTTTTTTACCCCGGTTATCAGACAACTGCAATAATACCGTTGCCAACAATATTTTCTTTAATAATAGCCGGTTTAAAAAAAATCAGGTCAAATAACCTATAGTATTTATGTAATGCATGGAATAATGTTATATATAATTTTTAATTTTGCGACCGGAATAGAAAACATTCCGACACATACCTTACAATGAATATTGGGCTGTAATTGCATCAACAATTTTTCCTTTGATCTTGATATGCCAATCGGGCTGTCTTTTCATCGAAATGCCTTTTATGAAATGAGTAAAAAAACAGAGTAGTCAAAATAAAATCAGTGTACATGATGCAGGAAGAAATACATAAAGCATACGAAATCATCAAAAACGGGGGCATCATCTTATACCCTACCGATACCGTTTGGGGTATTGGCTGCGATGCGACCAATCCCGAAGCCGTAAAAAAAATATACGAACTGAAACAACGGGAAGAAAGCAAAAGCATGATCGTTTTGATGAATGGCGATAAAATGATGTACAATGTATTTAAGGATATTCCCGAAGTGGCCTGGCAAATTCTGGATTTATCGGAAAAACCGACTACGCTGATACTCGACAATCCGAGAAATGTAGCCAAAAACATTATCGCTCCCGACAATACGTTAGGCGTTCGCATCGTGAAAGAGCCGTTCTGTTTTAAACTGATTGAACGCATGAAAGTGCCGTTGGTTTCCACGTCGGCTAATATCAGCGGAGAACCCACTCCAAAATCATTTAAAGAAATAAGCCCGGCAATTTTGCAAGGCGTTGACTATGTTGTAAATTTGCAGCACGATAAAGTTGCAGGAAAACCCTCCACTATTATAAAACTGTCGTCAGACAGTCAGGTAAAAATCATACGAAAATAATACAGGCCACCAACCTGCGAATGGTAGATTCAAATTAATGAAAAAGCAAGATTCCTATAAAGAGGCATTACAATCCAAGATATTTGAAATTATTTCAGATGCTGCAAAAGAACTGAATGTTGAATCTTATGTTATCGGAGGTTTTGTCAGAGACCTTATACTTGAGCGTAATCACAAAAAAGACATCGATATTGTTGCGGTAGGTAGCGGAATCGAATTAGCCTTAAAGGTATCCGAACGTATTCCGCACAACCCGAAAGTCCAGGTTTTTAAAAACTATGGTACCGCGATGCTGCGTTATGAGGACATGGACATCGAATTTGTGGGTGCCCGTAAAGAATCTTATCATTTTGAAAGCCGGAACCCGGTAGTCGAAAACGGAACGCTGGAAGACGACCAGAACCGTCGGGACTTTACCATAAATGCTTTGGCACTTTCGTTGAATCAAGCCAATTTCGGAGCGTTAGTCGATCCGTTTAACGGATTATCCGATCTGGAAAACAAATGCATTAAAACCCCTTTAAATCCCGATATCACCTATTCTGACGATCCTTTACGCATGATGCGTGCGATCCGTTTTGCCGCACAGCTCAACTTCACGATCGAAAAAGAATCGCTGGAGGCTATCGAACGGAATAAAGACCGTATCAATATTATCTCCGGAGAACGTATCGTCGATGAACTGAACAAAATCCTGCTTGCCGAGAAACCATCAACAGGCTTCTTATTGCTGTACCAAACCGGTCTTCTGGATATTATCCTGCCGGAACTGACCGCGCTGAACCAGGTAGAGGAAATTGAAGGACACACGCATAAAAACAATTTTTACCATACGCTGGAGGTTGTCGACAATATCTGCCCGAATACAGATGATGTCTGGCTGCGCTGGTCGGCATTACTGCACGACATCGGGAAAGCCCCTACCAAACGTTTTAATAAAAAACAGGGATGGACCTTTCACGGACATGAATTTTTGGGTGGAAAAATGGTCAAAAAAATATTTGAACGCCTGCACATGCCGTTAAACCACAAAATGAAATTTGTGCAAAAAATGGTCATGATGAGTTCCCGTCCCATCGTATTGGCTCAGGACCTGGTTACCGATTCGGCTGTTCGCCGCCTGGTTTTTGATGCCGGCGAGGATGTTGAAAACCTGATGACCTTGTGTGAAGCTGATATTACCACCAAAAACCCGAATAAGTTTAAAAAATACCATCATAATTTTAAAATTGTCCGCCAGAAGATCGTTGAAGTGGAAGAGCGCGACCATGTCCGTAATTTCCAGCCGCCAATTACCGGAGAAGAAATCATGGAAATTTTCAACCTGAAACCTTCCCGTGAAATCGGTCTTTTAAAAGAAGCCATTAAGGAAGCCATACTGGAAGGAGAAATCCCTAATGAATACCAGCCGGCTTATGACTTTATGATGCAAAAAGCGGAAAAACTGGGACTGAAAAAAGTAACTGAATAATGTTTACGGAATGTTTCGGCATACTGTAACGAAATAATACAAAGACAATACGGTTGTCTTTAAAATTTGAATTCCAATATCATGAAAAAACATTTTACTTCCATCGCAAAAACGGCTCTTATTTTAGTTTATCTTGTAATTGTTGCCGGTGCACTGGTGCGTATGACCGGTTCCGGAATGGGTTGCCCCGACTGGCCGAAATGTTTTGGATATTATATTCCTCCAACGGATGTTAAAGAACTGACGTGGAGTGAAAACAGGGAATTTAAAAAAGGACAGGTAATCATTAAAGACCAAAGTCTTTTGGTTGCCAAAGATAATTTTACCACAGGAAGCACATTTGAAGCTTCCCATTGGGAAAAATACACCAAACACGATTATGCGATTTTTAATCCGACGCATACCTGGACAGAATATATTAACCGTTTAACTGGTGCTTTGGCAGGATTGGCCTGTTTTGTTATGGCTATTGCTTCTTTCTCACTCTGGAAACAAAGTAAAAAGATCACACTGCTGTCCTGGCTGGTAGTCTTTATGATGGGATTCCAGGCGTGGCTGGGTGCTACCGTGGTCTATTCGGTACTGAATCCGGTAAAAATTACCGTTCACATGGTAATGGCTTTGGTTATTGTTGCCGTGATACTCTATATCATCCGGTTGGCAAAACCGGTTAGTTCCGATAAAATATTCAATCCGATGTTCCGTACCGTATTGTGGGTTTCTTTAGGACTTACGCTGGTACAGGTGGTTTTGGGCACACAGGTGCGCCAGTTTGTAGACGAACAGGTAAAATCCGGAATTGGCAACGAAACCCTGTGGCTGAGCAACCCGGAAATCAGCTTCTATTTCCACCGGACATTCTCTTTCCTTGTTTTGTTTGCCAACCTGTTTTTATATTTAAGAAACAAACGTTTCAAATTAGGTTTTGACAAAATTAACTGGGTAATGCTGCTTTTACTGGCCGAAATAGCTTCCGGAATTGCCATGTACTACCTTCATTTCCCGTTTGGCAGCCAAACCATACACTTAGTACTGGCTTCCATCCTGTTCGGAATACAGTTTTATATGATTTTAGAAGCCCGAAAAAATAGGCTGTAGTAATCCTAACCGATCCAGTCTTTAAAATCACTGACTCTTTCCCGGCTTACAATAACTTCCTCTTCTTTAAATGTGGGTAAGATCACTTTTAAACGGGAATTGCTGTACAGGATGATTTCTTTTACCGCTTTCATAGGGATAATAAATTTACGGCTCACCCGGTAGAAATCCTTCGGGTCGAGTTCCGTTTCCAGCTGTTCTAATGTAATGTCCAGCAAATAGTTCCGGTTGTCAAGCGTGTGCAGATAGGTACCTTTATTCTCGCTGAAAAAGCATTCTACCTCATCAATGGGAATTACTTTTAGCTGCTGCCCTATTTTAACGGTAAACCGTTTTTTATACTGTTTATCAACAGGGTTAACCAGCATTCGCTTAATGGTTTCAAAATCGAGTGACAAATCCTGGGGTTTTGGCTGTCTTTCTTTAAATTTCCGGAGTGCTGTTTCCAGATCGTCTTCATCGATTGGTTTCAGCAGGTAGTCAATACTGTTTAGTTTAAATGCTTTTAAAGCATACTCATCATAGGCCGTTGTAAAAATCACGGCGCTTTTAATTTCAATCTGTTCAAAAATCTCAAATGATAAACCGTCAGAAAGCTGGATGTCCAAAAAGATCAGCTCCGGATGCGGGTTGTTGTGAAACCATTCCAACGCCTCTTCTACAGAGTGGAGCATGGTTCCTACCTTTAATCCCAGTTTTTCAACTTTTCGCTGCAGCAGTCGGGCAGCCGGTTTTTCGTCTTCAATGATAATGATATTCATTTTGTGTGCTTATAATGCTAAATTAAACAAGATTCTTTTCAGGATTATTCCCAGCGTTCTCTTTTTTCCTTTTCCATAAACTCTTTGATCTTGCGTTCTTCCCAGTTACGGCCAAAGAAAAAATCATAGCCAAAAACCCTTAATCCATGTGCCAGAAGACCAATTCCCCAGCAAAATGCGGTAAAAAAGTTTTTAAACTGAAAATAGCTTTCGCCTTCTTTAAGATCCTGGATATTCAGAAAAACAATAAAGAGGTTAACAATAATATAAACGATTAAGTGTGAGTAAAATCCTTTGATTCTTTTTACTCTTCTCGCAGCATCCGCATAACGGTCGTCTGCGCTATAATCCTTATCCCAGGAGTCAAATCTTTTTCGCATTGGTCTTGATTTTTATTTCCAGTTTTTTTTACGTGCTTCTTCTTTTTCAATAAATTCCTGCATTTTGCGCTCCTCCCAGTCCTTACCTAAAAACGGCATATAATTAAAAACTTTCATACCGTGAATGGCTACGCCAACACCCCAGCCCAGCATCGGGTAAAAAAACCACAGATGTTCCGGTGAGGTTAACAGGTTCATTGCCACTAAAGCAAGGTTCACAGCTATATAAGCCGTCAGGTTCCCGTAAAATCCTTTTATTTCTTCTACTCTTTTTTTCGCTAACCGGTAGCGTTCTTCTTCATTATAATTACGTTCCATAACATTATTTTTTTAGTTGCCTTTCGCTTTACTTCCAGTTTTTTCTGCTGTCGTTATCCTGCTTGTCCATTAATTCCCTGATTTTGCGTTCTTCCCAGCTGGCTCCATATCCGAAAACACTGAAACCGTGAATGAACAACCCCATTCCCCAGCCCAGCATCGGGAACCAGAACCACTGGAATTGTGAAGAAAAGGTCAGGTTAATAAAAACCAGTGTAGGAATCACCAGGCAGTAGGAAATCATATTCCCGTAAAACCCTTTGATGGCTTCCACTTTCTTTTTGGCTCTGTAATAAGCCGAATCATCGTGATGTTGATAGGTTTCCATAATTCCAACTTGTTTTGTTAACATTGGTAACCGCACAATAAAATCTTTATCGGTCTGCTCAATTTTCACTTTTCTGTCGGTAAGTATCGCATAACGGTTGATGATATTCTGCAATCCCACACCCTGCCTGTCCTTTAAAACTTCTTTTTTCTGAAAGTCATTCTGTACAACCAGGCAGTTGTCCTGTTCGTAAATGCGGATGTGAAGCGGCTTTTTCTCACTCACCACATTATGTTTGATCGTGTTTTCCAGTAATAACTGTAACGAAAGCGGAACCACTTTGCCGTCCGGATTTTCCAGCTGCTCCGGATGTTCATAAAAGAGGCTGTTTTCAAAACGCATTTTCAGAAGATTCATATAGGTTTTCGCAAAAGCCAGTTCTTCTTCTATACTAACAAGCTCTTTGTCCCGCTGTTCCAGCACATACCGGTATATTTTCGATAAAGAGGCCGTAAACCGCTGGGCATTATCCGGATTTTCTTCTATCAGCGAACTCAGTACATTCAGGCTGTTAAACAAAAAATGCGGATCAATCTGATTTTTTAAGCTTTCAAATTTTGCCGAAGCCGTTCCGGCTATTATTTTTTGCTGCTTGACCCTGTTTTCCTGGTAAGAACGGTAAAAATAAATGGCATGTATGATGATCGTTACAATAAATGTAATCACAATTGCCACCAGGTAATTCCCTGCTTTTTCCCTTTCCAGAAACGCGTCCAGCGTGAGCTTGTTTAAAACAACTTCCTCAAAGATCCTTAGCAGGAAAATAGTTCCCAACGAAACGGCAAAAGAGCCAAAGAAACCTATAAAAATCCTTTTCGGCGAGAACCGGTCTTTTACAAAAATCCGGTCTAAGCCAATAAACACTGCCATATTTGCCATATATAAAGCAACAGAATACAACACTGTACATTCAAAAACAAGCAGCAGCTTATCATCAAAGGCTATTTTTACGCCTATAATCAATTGGATGAAAAACATCACCAGAAAGATGATCACTCCTATTATCAGTGAACGAAAAAAATGTTTCAGATATTTATTCATGCTTTAGCTTTCTTGCTTTGATTGATAATTCTCAAAGGTCATTTCAAATTTCACTTCACCGTTTGTATAGGTTCCAACGGCATTCCATCCTTGTTTTGTATAGAACACTTCGGCTCTGGTGTTTGGCGCCGTGCCCAGATAAACCGTTTTCCGGGTCTGGTCAAAGTACCAGGCTAACATTAACCGGTGCAATTCTTTCCCGATTCCTTTTTCGGCATAATCAGGATGAACAAACAGTGCCCAGATATTATTTTCCTGTAAATCCACTATCGAGAAGCCAACAATTTTTTCCTCTGCGATACAAACCCAGCCTTTGCCTTTTTCGGTGATATAAAAAAGGACGTCTTTATCCGGAACAATATCGGGATTGCTCAGCCGGTTCTCTTTTACGGCATTCCGGACGATCTGAATTTGTGCGATATCATCGCTGTGGGCTTCTCGGTATAACATCTTATTTCGGGCAGTTTTTTAATACTTCCTGCGCTCTTTCCAATCCCCAGTTTGGGTGAAAAGGCGATTCTGGTTTAAAAGTAGCAAAAAGTTCTATTGCTTTTTCAATCTGTGCACACATTGGCTTGGTATCTTTTCCAAAATATTTAGCCCCACCAATTTCAAATTCCGCTTTTGAGAAAACCACCCGTGGATTATTTGGCGCAATAGCCAGTGCCTTATAATATTGTTCCATCGTTTTACCGGACAGGGTCATCCCGTTTACCTGAGGGTCATAAACAATCCAGGCGGTATAAATCAACGCTTGTGTAACCATCAATTCCGGGTTATTCGGACTTAAAGCCGTAGCCTCGTTCTGGGCCTTTTGGGCTTTCTCCAAAAGAGCCGGAAGATTTTCCCTGTTTTTTCCAACGGCTGCAAAAGCTTCTGTAGTGTTTATCAGCGTGATATAATAGTCCGGCAGCCAGTTGTCTTTTTCTACCAGGGCAATTCTTTCAAACATAGCCGATGCTTCTGCCGGTTTTCCTTCTCCCCAAAGCCCTAACGCTTTGCCCATTCCTTTTTCATACTGCGTCTGAGCAAATGTCATACTACAAACGAATAATGCTAATGCGGTGATAATTTTTGTCATTTTTAGATTTTTTTAGTTATTGGTTACTATTCAGATTGATGATTAAAACTTCTTTATTTACAGTTCAAAAGTAGCCCTGTTTTAACACCCGGAAAACTTATCGTTACCCAACTGTTGTTTTTCGGGGATGAATTGTTACAGGTTATCCAATTGGTTTGATTTCTTGTCCTGGCTGATCGTCCAGAAGAAGCCCACAAAGAAAAAACGGTCTGCCGGCTGCGTAATCGCCTGACGCTGGAACTGCCCGCTCATATCCGGTGAATTGGCATATTGGTAACCAAAAACATTGTCATTCCCCAATACGTTGGAAACAGAGAAGAACAAAATCTTTTGCTGGGACAACAAATAGGCCCAGCTCACACTCAGGCTATTATAGCTTTTGGTTTTGCCATTCATAAAAAGTGTTTCATTAGGATTATTGTATGGTCTTCCGGTTGCAAAACTGTTGGTTACACTCAGCTGGGAACGCAAATCGTCAATCCAGTATTTCCCAACCACCGAAAGCGTATGCTTTGCAACAAAACCCGGTGTAACCGAAGCGGTATAGTTTTTATAATCCCTTTTGCTATCAATATAGGAATAGGAAACCCAGTAATCCAGGCTTTTAATCGATTTACTGTCTCTCCAGAAAATATCCAGCCCTTTGGCAAAACCGCTACCGTTGTTATTGTAAACACTGTTGTATTGCGGTAAGTCAGTATTGTATTTTACCAGATTTTCGTAATCTTTATAAAAAAGCTCCGCTCTTAAGGTTTGCCCGTTCGCCGCATAATTATAATTCAACAGATAATGTGCTGTTTTTTCCGGTTCGAAACCCGACGTATATTTCAGATAATCCTGTTTTGGCAGCTGATGAAAATCCCCGTAAGCAACAGAAAGCTGTCCGTTTTTACTGGTTTTGTAAGCAAATGAGATCCGGGGATCGATCGTACTTTTTTCCAATAAATCACTGTACATCCCGCGTACCCCAACTTTAGCGACAAAGTCTTTAGACAATACAATATCCGATTCGGCATACAAGGCACCAATACTACTGGTGTAGCTGCTTTGAAAGGCATTCACATCCTGGAAAAAATGCTCTTTAAAATCGGTCAGGAAATAATCCCCGCCAAAAGTGAAACGCACTTTATTTGAAAACTTCTTGGACAATTTTAATTTCAGGTGCGCTGCATTTTCCCTGTTTTTTAGAAAATCGGCATTCAGATCCGTTTTATTCTGACTGTATCCTAATCCCACTCCGGTCTGTATCGTCCAGTTTGCTCCAAAATTGCCTTTATAGGACGAGTTCAGGTAAAAATTACTGTTCTTTGTGTCTACCCGAACCGGATCGGCATAGTTCACATCTTTTTGGTTCAGGTCAAAACTTGCATGGTCGAAAGCCGCATAAAACTTAAACAGCCCGTTTTCAAAATGACGGCGGTACACCATTTCTCCCGACATGGACTGGTACGGCTTGTTCCAGTCTACATTTTGTTTGATCAGCTT
Source organism: Flavobacterium inviolabile (assembly GCF_013389455.1). Classification (NCBI taxonomy): domain Bacteria; kingdom Pseudomonadati; phylum Bacteroidota; class Flavobacteriia; order Flavobacteriales; family Flavobacteriaceae; genus Flavobacterium; species Flavobacterium inviolabile. The sequence goes on from NZ_CP058278.1 coordinate 3,637,220, forward strand.
CTGGTACGGTTCCAGGTTGATATAGTTCATATTAAAACTCAGCGAGCTTTTTTCCCATTTTTGGGTATTTCCCACACCCAGACCAACGGTCATAAAAGCAACATCCGTTTTTTCCTGATCGGGATCGTTAATGGTACTCAAAAGCAATACGCTCGATAAGGCATCGCCATATTCGGCAGAATAACCACCGGTAGAAAAAGAGATCCCGCTAAATAAAAAAGGTGAAAAACGCCCTCTGGTAGGCAAGTTGTTTGCCGATGCGCCATAAGGCTGTGCCACACGAATACCGTCAATATAGGTTTGCGTTTCATCCGATTCCCCGCCTCTCACGAATAAACGTCCGCTTTCGCCAACAATCTGCGTCCCTGGTAAGGTTTGCAGCGCTCCGATGATGTTCCCGGCAGAACCCGCTGTAGTAACGATATCCAACGGTTTTAGCACTGCTGCCTTTGCATTGCTGCCCGCCTGGAAAGTTCCTGCCGAAATAACCACAGCATCCAGCGCATTCACGCTTTCTTTCAGCTTAAACGATCTTGGCTGGTAGCTTTCCACTACAATTGCTTCTTTTGTGGTTTCAAAAGTCAGAAAACTAATTAAAAGTGTCTGGTTTCCTTTCGCATCCGTTTCAAAGGTAAAAGCGCCGCTAGCATCAGAGGAAGCCCCGTCATAGGTTCCTTCAATAAACACGTTCGCTCCTTCAAGCGGTTTCCCTTTCTGATCGACCACCTTACCGGAAATTTTGGTTTGTGACTGGATAGCCAGACAACTTAAAAAGCAAAAAATAGTAATTATTGTTTTCATTATTTCTGTATTTTGATAGGACAAATTTGCAGCACCTGACTGCCGTATCATAAAAAAGAATACTGAATTGTAAAATATAGCGGACGAACTGTAAATTAAAATAAGACGTACTGCTCTTAAAACTGCAAAATGACGTAACTTAGCCTGAACACCTAAAAAAACAGTATGGATATTACTGAATTACAAATACTTTGCACTTCTTTTCCGGGTGTCACAGAAGACATTAAATGGGGAGATGATTTGTGTTTTCATATCGGAAACAAAATGTTTTGTGTAATTGGCCTCAATACGGTTCCGGTTACCGCATCGTTTAAAGTAACAGCCGAAGAATTTTCAGAACTCATTCATAGAAACGGAATCAAGCCGGCGCCTTATGTCGCCCGTTACAAATGGGTTTTGGTTGAAGATATTGCACTGTTATCGCCAAAAGAATGGCAGCATTATATACAGCAGTCGTATCACTTGGTCAAAGACAAACTACCGGCGAAAGTCAAAAAGGAATTGCAATAACTCAAAATAAGGTCATCATGAAAATCCCAGATCAGTATCTTCCGGTTATGCCCTATATCATTATTGAAGAAGCCGAAGCTTTTTTAAACTTTACCAAAAAAGTACTGGATGCACAGGAACAGCTTATCGTTCCAGGTGAAGGCAGCAGAACCATCATGCATGGCGAAATCAGGATTTTTGACGCCGTGATTATGTTTGCTCAGAAACCCGATGGTTTTGATGCGCGGCCCTGCGGAATGTTTATCTATATTGACAATGTGGACCTTGTTTATAAAAAGGCTATCGAAAACAAAGCCGTTTCCTTAATGCCGCCTGTACAGCAGGATTATGGTTATACTGCTGGTTTTGAAGATCCTTTCGGCAACCAGTGGTGGATTGTAAATGCCTAATTTTAACTTTTTCAATACCATTTTTAGCATCGCAATAACTACTTTTGTAAATCTAAATCAGTTTGCGAACTTCTCCCAATGAAAAAAATGTCCTTAATCAAGAAGAATCATCGCTGGATTATTCTTCAGAAATTGATTATCACCTCAGCCATAATAGGCTTTTTAAGTGCCTTATTAGGGAACACTTTAAAAAAAATAACGGAACATTATGAAGAAATTTTCTTCGCCCTGGCAAAAAACAACTGGATGTTGTACCTGCTGTTTCCGATTCTGAGTTTTTCAATCATTTATTTTTTAAGGCAAACGTTATTCAAGAAAAAGGAGAACAAGGGTATCAAGGAGATTTATGAAAGTACCGATTCCAAAACCAAAAACCTCCCGGCCTATAAAGTTTCCTCTCATTTCCTTAACGGATTAATTACCGTTATTTTTGGCGGTTCTACCGGGATTGAGGTTTCTACCGTTGTCGCTTCCGCAGCAATCGGTTCGGTGGTACAGCAAAAGGAAAATGTTTTCAAACGTTATAAAACACAGCTCATCTGCGCCGGAATTGCCTCCGGAATCACCGCTTTATTCGGCAGTCCGATAGCCGGGCTGATTTTTGCCTATGAAGTGATTTCCGGAAAGTTTTCCAGATCTTTTTTACTGACCAACGGAATTGCCGTAGCTGTTGCTTTCACCTTCACTCATTTTGTAGACAGCCAGCCCATGTTTAACATCGCAGTTTTACCCTGGCACCTGCACGCTTTGCCATACATGATTTTGTTAGGCATAATAGCCGGCGTGAATGCGGTGTATTTAAACCGCTGCGTTTTACTTTTCAAACAAAAATTTGCGACAATAGACAAACAGCATTTAAGAATTTTAATCGGTGCCGGTTTCGTCAGCTTGGCATTATTGCTGTTACCACAGTTATACGGAGAAGGATATCATGCTGTAAAGCAACTGATACACTATTCCAGCAATCTGAAATTAACACTATCCTTTGCCCTGACCTTAATTATGGTAATCCTGATCAAACCGATTGTCACTTCGCTTACTCTGGTTTCCGGTGGTGACGGCGGTGTGTTTGCGCCAAGTCTTTTTATCGGCGCCTTTTTAGGATTGCTGACCGCTTCCGTTCTGAATACTTTTTTTAATGCCGGTGTATTGCCTATCAATTTTATGGTAATCGGAATGGCGGCCATGTTGAGCGCCAGTATCCATGCACCGTTTACCGCCTTATTTTTAGTTTGTGAAGCCATAAACGATTATACGTTGTTTGTACCAATCCTGATTGTGTGCTTAATTTCAAAATATACAGCCAAACTGATTTACCCATATACTGTTTACAGTTATTCGCGAGTATAATATGCCTACAAAAAAAATAAAACGGAATTACCGCAAAGCCAAATATGTCCTTTACAAAGAGACTTTAGTCGATTTCAAGGAGCACTTTTGGGCATTTACCGGTTCATTCGTCGGATTGGGAATTATCAGCTACCTGCAATACGGTTTGTACTCCGTTCAGGATTATGTTTTCCTGATTGGTTCATTCGGTGCCTCCTGTGTACTGGTTTATGGCGTGATTCAAAGTCCGCTGGCACAACCGCGTAACCTGGTGGGCGGTCATCTTATTTCTGCCATAATTGGCGTGACCATTCAAAAACTGATCCCCGATGTGATCTGGATTGCTGCCCCGCTGGCCGTTTCCCTGTCCATTGTTTTTATGCAGATTACCAAAACACTTCATCCGCCCGGCGGTGCCACTGCCCTGATTGCAGTTACCGGATCGGCAGATATTAAAGCTCTGGGATACTGGTATGTTATTTCTCCGGTGTTAAGCGGTGCCCTGATCCTTTTGGCGGTAGCGCTGTTGTTCAATAATATGACGTCCAACAGGCAGTATCCGTCGCATCAAAAGTTTACCCATTTTAGAAAAAGGATAAAAGAGCGTTTAAAAAACAACTAGCAATATGCCGCACGTTTTAGCCACTTTAAAAAAGGTTCTTTTTGAGGATATCCGGAAGCCAGCCTGCCGGAAATGATTTACCTGCGCTAAATAGTATCGCTCCATAATTCTGAAAAAACGAGAATAAATAACAAAAAGATATCAATATTTTAATTACTGCTAAAATATTATAATTATTACATTAAATTTCTTAGTATTGCAAATACAAATATTAACTACCTAAAATTATGAAATACTTTAAATCTTTATTAGTTATCGTTGCTTTATTCGCGATAAATTCAATTTCAGCACAATCAATTTCTGATAAATGGCCTCAAATGAGAGATTACCAGGATTTATTGACTAAAACTTACCGTGATGCTTTAAAAGGTGACCTGAAGCCTATTAAAGGAAATGCTGAAACACTGGTTCAGTTTTCAGAAGCACTTAACGAATACAAATTCCCGGATCATATTGCCAGAACAGAAGAATTAGCTAATAAAATCATTGCTTTAAAAAATGATACCAAAGCGCTTAATGATATCATCAACAGCAAAGGTACAAACGATGCGATCATGAAAGCTTTCAATAAACTGAATGCGACGAACAAAGCGTTAAACGCTCCAAGTAGCAAACCAGCAAAAAAATAATAAAAAAAGCCTAGTTAACTAGGCTTTTTTTATGCTTCTAAATGACATCCCATGCTTAGCCTCAACAAAGTGCATCACATTGCCCTGATTTGTTCCGATTATAAAAGATCCAAACATTTCTACACCGAAATCCTGGGTTTAACCGTCCTGCAGGAAGTTTACAGAGCCGAACGGCAATCGTATAAACTGGATTTAGCCATCAACGGTAATTACTGCCTGGAACTCTTCTCTTTCCCGGATCCGCCGCTGCGTCCTTCCCGGCCGGAAGCCGCCGGACTGCGCCATCTTGCTTTTGAAGTAAATGACATTCACGATACCCACGAATACTTAACACAAAAAGAAATCGATTGTGAAGCGATCAGAGTCGATGAATATACCGGAAAACGCTTTTTCTTTATTGCCGATCCTGATTTACTGCCGGTTGAGTTTTACGAAAAATAAATAAAAATCCGTTTTTACCAAATTTTACATACAAAAACCTTATAATTGTAAACCAAAATTCAATAAAAACGCATTAATGAAACTAAAAATACATTTCCCGGCTGTACTGTTATTGCTGTTTTATACGGCTGTTCATGCCCAGAATGAATCCCGAAACATCCTGTTTGTCGGTAACAGCATTACTTACTTTAACGATATGCCGGTATTGTTTAAAGATATCGCTAACAATAAAGGAAAAAATGTAACCACACAAATGCATGCCGTTGGCGGTGCCGGATTTGCAGATCATGCTGCCAATGCTGCCGTGTACAATCTTTTCCGGGAAAAAGTATGGCATGCGGTAGTGCTGCAACCGGGTTCCGGAGAATCGGCCGGTGCCACTGCATCTGTAAACCAGACCATCCAAAGAGGCCGGATGCTGATCGATTCCATAAAAAAATACAGTCCCTGTGCCAAAGTACTGTTATACGAAATCCCGTATGGCGTTCCTTCCGCTAACAACTACGCAACCTATTTTACCGTTCAGACCCGCATCAAAGATTCGCTTACCAAAATGGCCGATAACCTGCACGTTCCGTTTGTTCCGGCAGGAGAAAGTGCCCGGATGCATTATACCGCCCAGCAGGATCTGCTTTTGCACGGAACGTACAATGATATCCACCCGAATCTGAACGGCTCTTATCTTGTTGCAGCAACCATGTTTGCCGCCATTTTCCAGGAACCGGTAACCGGAACCACTGCCTTTGGCAATGTAAACCCTAATACTGCGGCCAATTTTCACAATATTGCCGATCAGGTTGTGTTACCGAATAAACCGCAATGGCGCATCAATACGTTCGACCTTCACGCTAATTTTGAATACCAGCACAATAACAATACGGTACATTTCACCAATACTGCCGCAAACTTTACAGCACTCGAATGGGATTTCGGAGACGGGACGACCTCTTCCGAAAACAATCCAGTGCACCTTTTTACAAGCGGCGGACAGAAAACCGTCACCTTAAAAGCGCTTCGTAACGGTTGTGTGGAAATCATCGAAAAACAAATCGACCTGGGAACGTTAACCTCTGCTGCATTTACCACAGCCGGGCTTATGCTCTATCCCAATCCTGCCGGAACGGTACTGAACATTACCAATAATGAACCGGCTTCCGGCATTCGTATTGTGAATACTGTCGGACAGGAAATGTACCGCAATGCCCAACAGCAGCACGACTGGAAAATTGACGTTTCCGGATATGCCACCGGAATTTATTTTATAATTACCGATAATCAGGCTGTGTATAAATTTATTAAGTCGTAAACCCTTTCTTTTCCGTTTGTACCGGCTCATCCCTTTTAGCCAATAAAACACTGTAAACAAGAAACTTATAAAACTTAACTAAAAAATTATCAACACTAATTGGATTAAAAAGGATTAAACGTAACTTTGGCTTTTTAAAAAACAAAAAAGGTTATGGTTTATAAATTCAGAGTAATACTCGATGCTGAGGAAGATATATTCAGAGATATTGCGATCCTTGAAGATAATTCTTTAGAGGATTTACACAACGCTATTGTTAATGCCTTTGGCTTTGACGGAATGGAAATTGCTTCTTTTTACACTTGTGATGACGAATGGACACAGGAAGATGAAATTCCATTATTTGATACCGGAGATGTTCCCGGTGAACAAAAAACCATGGCTGATTACCCGCTTTCTTCTATTTTAGATGAAAACAGTACTAAAATCATTTACGTTTACGATTTCCTTAATATGTGGACATTCTTTGTGGAACTGGCTGCTGTTGAAGACGAAGAAAACGGTGTGACGTATCCTGATTTATTATTCGCTCACGGAGAACTTCCAACAGATGCTCCTACAAAAGATTTTAATTCGCCAATTGTATCCAACGATGATATGTATGGAGAATTTGAAGATGATTTTGACGACGAAGATTTCGACATGTTCGACGGAGACGACAGTTTCAACGATATGGGGTTTGAAGAAAACTGGAACTAATTTCACTGCGGCCTGTAAGCTTGTTTCCAAACGATAACCGGTCGCTTTCCGAAATTCGAATGCCGTTATGGCGGCATATATTATTATAACAAATCTCAATTCAGCAAAATACACAGCAAAGACGGCGGCATATTTTTTTCATGCCTCAATAAGTACGGAAATAACAACCGTTATTTTCTGACCTGATCCCGTTTGCCCTGTACCAAATTTAACAACAATGATAAACTTATTCAACACCCACATCGACAATCTTTCTATTCACAGAGTAGGAAATAAAAGCCGTAACGAAGCCATCTTTTTATCCGAAACACCTTATGGTATTGATGACGAGATCATGCCTTTACTAAAGGAATATTTCTTTAAACCATTCCGGGAAAAAGAAGAAAATTATTTTCAGTTTGCCCATGATGTTGATTTGGATTATAATGAAATGTTCAATTTTTCCAACGAGATTTTCACTAATCCGGGAAGCATACACGACGTTTCTAAAAAAATAACAAGACACTTATTTGAACAGTCCAACCACCCGCACATTAAAAACGGAGAGGTATATGTAACGTATTTAACCAATGTGTCCATCGATAACAATGTGGTGGATGCTATCGGTATTTTCAAAAGTGAGTTAAAAGCCGATTTCCTTCAGTTTGAAGAAAGAGAATCTACTCTGGAAATGATACTGCAACAAGGTATCAACCTGAACAAACTGGATAAAGGCTGTATCATTTTCAACTACAAAAAAGAAGAAGGATACAAAATCCTGACCATAGACAGCAACCGTTATGATGCGCGTTACTGGCTGGAGCATTTCCTTTCTGTAGATGCGTTTCAGGATGAAAACTTCAAGACTAAAAAATACCTGAAATTCTGCCAGGATTTTGCAAAAGAAGTAGTACTTCCGGCAGAAGACAAAAAAGAAGAGGTAATGTTCATGAACCGTTCGGTAAACTACTTCGCTAAAAATGACGAGTTTGAAGAAACCAACTTTTTAAATGAAGTAATTGACAATCCCGATTTGATTTCGGAGTTCAAAAACTACAAAGTAGACAAAGGGGAAAAATACAGTATTGAAGACCTGACCAATTTCCCGATTGCGAATGCAGCGGTTTCCGATGCCCGTAAAAAAATGAAAAACACTATCCAGCTGGATACCAACATTCAAATCAAACTGGATTTCATTAATCCGGAAAGTGCTGAAAAATTTGTAGAAAAAGGCTGGGACGAAGAAAAACAGATGTATTACTACCTTGTTTACTTCAATAAAGAACAAAAAAGCTAAAAATAAAGAGGTCGGATTCGGCCTCTTTTTTATTTCCCGCATAACAACATTCATTTTTTTTCGTTCCTAAATTTATTTTTATATCTTTAAATATAGGTTTTTCTGCAAATGTTAAAAAAAACACTCCCTATCCTATTCCTCTTTTTTGTGCTGCTGCCACAAGGTTATGCTCAGGACACAAAAACCAAAGTAGACTCTTCCAAGGCTATTTACCAGGATATTGAGAAGTTTTCCAAAAAGAAAAAATTTACCCGTTTTATACACCGGCTGATCTTCCGGCCAACCCGAAGCGTTACCACGCCCAGAAAAGAAATCAAAGCCGCACCGCCGGCTAAACCGATGTCTTACCTGCCGTTTGAAGGAAAAGTTATCCGTAAGATCAGGATTGAAACACTGGATCCTTTCGGCTATTCAGTTACCAATGAGGATGAAACGCCCAATAAATGGATTGAACGTTTTGGTAACAGGATTCACATTAAAACCAAAAACTGGACGGTTCGCAACCTGTTGCTCTTTAAAAAATATGAAACTGTCGATTCCCTTAAAATGCGGGAATCGGAACGTTTGGTTCGTCGTCAGCGGTACGTGAGAAGCGTTACGATCAAACCGGTTGCCACCAACAGCCCCGATTCTATTGACGTGGTTGTACGCGTACTCGATTCCTGGAGTTTTATCCCTACCGGAGCCTTTACCGGTTCCCAGAGCAATCTGGAAATAACCGAGCGAAACTTTTTAGGCCTCGGACATGAATTTGAGAACAACTTCAAGCAGCGTTTTTCCGATAATAAAAGTGCTTACAGTGCGAAATATACGATTCCCAATATCCGGAATACCTATATCAATACGGTATTGCGCTATGAATACGGACTGGAGGACGACTACATCAAGGGATTTGCCGTAGAACGTAGTTTTTTCTCCCCGTTAACGCGCTGGGCAGGCGGTTACAGCTTCGAACAGAACTTCCACAAGGAAGAGTTCAAAGACGGTACTTTTGATGAAAACGGTACGGCAAATACCATTTTTCAAAACTTTAAAACCGAATCCCAAAATTTCTGGGGCGGACATGCTTTCCGGATCTTTAAAGGACGTTCGGAAGACAACCGCATTACCAATCTGGTCACGACCGCCCGTTTTTACAATTCAAAATTTATTGAGAAACCCGATGTAAAATACGATTCCATCAACTATTTTGCCAATACCAAATTGTACCTCACCAGTATCGGTATCACAACCCGAAGCTTCGTACAGGAACGCTATCTGTTTAACTATGGTATTATTGAAGACGTTCCGGTTGGAAGGGTTTATTCGATCACGACCGGTATACATCAGAAAAACGGCCTTAAAAGATTGTATCTGGGATCGCGGGTATCCTTTGGCGACTACCATGATTTCGGCTTTTTAGGCACCACTGTGGAATGGGGCGGGTATTTTAACGGTTCACTGACCCAGCAGAGTGTTTTTCGTTTTGAAATCAACTATTTCACAAAACTCATCGAATACGGCAGCTGGAAATTCCGGCAGTTCATCAAACCCGAATTTATCATTGGCAGCCACCGTTTGCAAACAGACCGCGATTTGCTGACGCTTTCCGGAAACAACGGTATTCAGGGATTTGACAGTGTTGATTTTTACGGAAACCGGAAAATCCAGATGACTTTCCAAACCCAGTCCTATATGCCGGGCAGCTGGTACGGCTTCCGTTTCAGTCCCTTTGCGAACTTCTCATTCGGAATGCTGGGGGATCAGGATCACCTTTTTTCCAACCGTTTGTACTCCAAATTCGGACTGGGTGTTTTGATCAGTAACGACTACCTTGTTTTTAACAGCTTTCAGCTGTCGTTTGCCTTTTACCCAAGTATTCCGGGTGCCGGCGACAATATTTTCAAAACCAATTCTTTTAAGAATAATGATTTTGGACTGCAGAATTTCCAGATCGGAAATCCTTCAGTAATTCCTTACCAATAATATCTTACTTTTTTAAGTAACAAATTGCAAAGTGCCTCGTCTTATCTCTAATCAATCAAAAAAGCACCATTTTGGAAACAATACTTACCATTGAAAATTTAGACAAACGCTACGGCAGTGTACATGCTGTTAAAAACGTTTCTTTCAAAATTAAAAAGGGAAATGTTTACGGCATTTTAGGACCTAACGGCAGCGGAAAATCCACAACCCTGGGAATCATCCTGAATGTTGTTAACAAAACCTCCGGCAGCTACAAATGGTTTGACGGAAAATTAGATACGCACCACGCATTAAAAAAAGTAGGCGCTATAATCGAACGTCCGAACTTCTATCCGTACCTGACCGCTGAAGAAAACCTGAAACTGGTTTGCAAGATAAAAGACATTCATTATGACAAGGTAAAAGAAAAGCTGGAAGTCGTGGGACTACTGGAGCGAAAAGACAGCAAATTCAGAACGTTCTCTCTGGGTATGAAACAGCGGCTTGCCATTGCTTCGGCCTTATTGAACGATCCGGAAATCCTGATCCTGGACGAACCGACAAACGGATTGGATCCGCAGGGAATCCGCCAGATCAGGGATATTATCAAATTTATTGCCGCTAACGGCACCACTATTCTCTTAGCCTCTCACCTTTTGGACGAAGTGGAAAAAGTATGTTCGCATGTAGTAGTCCTTCGCAAAGGGGAAATACTATATACCGGAACGGTTGACGGAATTATTTCCAATGAAGGCTTTTTCGAATTACAGTCTGAAAACAACAGCACATTAAAACTTGTTTTAGAAAAAATTGATGCCGTTGAAAAAATTGATGAAGAAGACGGAAAACTTTTTGTTTACCTGAAAGCTCCGCTGGAAGCTTCGGCACTTAACCAGCATTTATTTCAAAACAACATTGTACTGAACCACCTGGTTAAACGCAAACACAGTCTTGAAGAACAGTTTTTACAACTAACCAGCAACCGTTAATCATCAATCAACAAATCAACATTATGAAACGTCTTTTAGATATCGAACTTCAAAAACTATGGAAAAATAAAGCCAGCAGGGTTTTAATATTGTGCTACTTTATTCTGCTTTCCTTTATAGCCCTGATTGCTACGATAAAATTTGAATTTGGGAATTTCAAATTGCATATTGCCGAACAGGGTATTTTTAATTTCCCTTATATCTGGCACTTCAACACCTGGATTGCCTCCATTTTAAAGCTGTTTTTAGCCATTGTAATCGTTTCCATGATGGCAAACGAATACAGCTACGGTACGTTAAAACAAAACCTCATCGATGGTTTAAGCAAAAAAGAATTCATCAAATCCAAATTCCTGACCGTACTGCTTTTTGCTTTCGGCTCCACTGTTTTTGTGTTTGTACTGTCGCTTATTTTGGGATACAGCTATTCTTCCTACAATGAGTTTAGCATTGTTTTTTCAGACATGGAATACCTTTTTGCCTATTTCATCCGGTTGACCGCTTTCTTTTCTTTCTGTTTATTCTTAGGAATACTGGTAAAACGTTCCGCTTTTGCCTTGGGTTTCCTGCTGGTTTGGAGCATCATCGAATCCATAGCGATTGGGTTAATGCGATGGCAAATCTTTAAGGGTACCGATATTTACGAAAAAGTAAGCCGTTTTTTCCCGTTGGAATCCATGAGCAACCTGATCAAAGAACCGTTTACCAGGCTTTCCGTAATCAACCAGTTAGGAGCAACAATAAGCGGGGCAAATCTTGAAAAAGACTATAGCGTGCAAATCGGCGACATTATCATTGTGATTACCTGGACCGTTATTTTTATGTTAATGTCCTATAAAATTCTGAAAAAACGAGATTTATAGTATCTTTGCGGTTACTATGCATGTATATATAAACCGCTACTTAACAGCACTTTTACTGTTGTTTTCAACAACAATTTTTGCTCAATATATTCAGGTAACTGAAAATTACACAGACGACCAGTTAGTCCGGGACAAGCTTTTTAACAGTTCTTGTGCCCAGGTATCCAATATTTCCATAAACGGTTACACGTTTAATGACGGAAAAAAAAGTTACGGCTATTTCCAGGGAGTCAATGGTTTCCCGTTCAATGACGGTATTATCATTACTACCGGAAAAGCAGTTTCGGCTGTTGGCCCCAATGCTTCTATTCTGAGCGAAGGGCCTTCCGGTTGGGCAGGCGATCAGGATCTGGAGCAGGCTATTGGCGAAAACAACACGATTAATGCTACGGTATTGGAATTTGATTTTATTCCGATTTCCAATAAAATGAGTTTCGACTATGTTTTTGCATCCGAACAGTATTTAACCAGCCCGAGTCCGAATCAATGTAATTATTCCGATGGTTTTGCTTTCCTGTTAAAAGAAACCGGAGCCCAGCAATACCAGAACTTAGCGGTTGTACCGGGTACCAGTATTCCGGTAAAAGTAACCACCGTTCGCGGTCCGGGAACCATTTGCCCGGAAGCCAATGCCCAGTATTTTGGCGGCTTCAACCAGGTACAGAGTCCTACTAACTACAACGGCCAGACAGCAACCCTAAGAGCGGAAGCAACCGTAATTCCCGGAAACACCTATCACATCAAGCTTGTAATAGCCGATCAGGGAAATCAATACTATGACTCGGCTATCTTCCTGAAAGGCGGTAGTTTTAATATTGAAACCGATTTGGGTCCGGATCGCTTAATCGCAACCGGAAATCCGGTTTGTCACGGTGAAAATGTCACTATAGATGCAACCCAAACCGGAGTAAACGCTTACCAGTGGTATACCGTTCAGAATAATGTTGCAACCATCATTCCCGGAGCAACCAACCCTACTTATACCGTAACGCAGCCGGGAACATACCGCGTGGAAACAGCCATTACAACAGCAGGCGGCAACTGTACTTCCAGCAGCCAGATTGTCATTGAATATACCGATCCGTTAACCCCGAATAATGCCACTTTAATACAATGTGACGATGCTACCCAGAACGGTATCACAAAATTCAATTTAACGCTTGCCGATAACGATATTAAAAGCACTATTGCTGCGGGAACAACCACATCCATAAATTATTACCCTACGCTTCAGGATGCCCAGAATTTAACCGGGTTAATTGCTAATCCTACGGCATATCAGAATACTACAGCCAATACCGATACAGTTACAGCACGAATTATCAGCCAGTATAACTGCGTGGCTTATGCCACTGTAACGCTACAGGTAGCGAACAATACAATTGCAACCTTACCGCCACAAAAACAATGTGATAACGATGGTACCCTGGACGGCAGAACCGCTTTCGACCTGAATGCCATAACGCCATTATTTACAGGATTACCGGCCGGTGCCAATGTTCAGTATTTTGCAACCATAGACAATGCCTTGTCTGTTACCAGCCCGTTAAGCTCCCCATACATCAATACCACTCCGAATCAGCAGGTTATTTATGCCCGCGTGGTTAACGGTTCCGACTGTTACGGTATTTCACCGGTAACCTTAGTTGTAAACAGTTTTAACGGTGCCAATATTCAGAATGAAACAAAAACCATCTGTCCGGGCGGTACCGTAATATTAAGTGCTCCGGCAGGATTTACATACGAATGGAATACAAATCCGGTAAAAACTACCCAGACAATCACGGTAGACCAGACAGGAAGTTATGCCGTTAAAATCACCAATGCCGACGGTTGCAGTGTTACCAAGACCTTTACCGTGGCGGCCTCTGCTCCGGCAACGATACTTTCAATAACGGTAAATGACTTTAATTTCAACCAGAATTCGGCAACAGTTAACTACCAGGGACCGGGTTCTTATGAATTTTCATTAGATAATGCTACTTTCCAGAGTTCGCCTACATTTACCAATCTTGAACCCGGAGAATATATCGTATATATAAAAGACACCAAAGGATGTGCTACCGTAAATAAAACATTCTTTGTTTTAGACTATCCCCGTTTCTTCACACCCAATGGTGATGGTTATAACGACGTATGGCGAATTCCGTACCTGAGCCGGTATCCGAATGCCAAAGTGGCTATTTTTGACCGATACGGCAAGCTGTTGTATTTCTTTAAAGGCGGCGGCGGCTGGAATGGAGTGTATAACGGACGGGATCTTCCTTCGACCGATTACTGGTTTACAATTACATTCGATACCGGAAGAGTTGTTAAAGGACATTTTTCGATGTTACGCTAAAAAAATTGTCCAAACGAGCCTGTTTTTTACTAATTTTAGTTCCAATTTAAATTCGTTTAATATGCTCGATTTGAACTTTTCCCCTTTCCCGATACTGGAAACGGAACGATTACGATTGCGACAAATCACAGAACAAGATGGCCAGGAGATGTTCCTGCTTCGTTCCAACCCGGAAACCATGCAATATATCCCCCGGGAATTGCCTAAAAATATTGATGATGCCATTGCGCATATTCAATATATGGAAGAATTGCGGCTAACCAACGAATGTCTGAACTGGGCCATTACGCTAAAAGGCGAGGATAAAGTTATTGGTCTGATCGGATACTTCCGTCCGCAGCCGGAAAACCACAGAGCAGAAATAGGTTATATGCTTTCACCGGATCATCAGCGAAAAGGGATCATTCAGGAAGCCTTGACAAAAGCAATTACCTATGGCTTTGACGACTTGAAACTGCATTCCATTATTGCCATTACCGATACGGAAAACGATGCCTCCTGGAAACTGCTTGAAAAGAACAACTTTGTAAGAGAAGGTCATTTCAGGGAAGACACTTATTGGAACGGACGTTTTTCAGACAGTTATATTTATGCATTACGCAATAAATCATAAACAAAAAACCATCATAAGTATATGATGGTTTTTTTATGGATATTGTTTCTTTTGTTATTGTACTGCTAACTGTGCATTGATATTACCATAGCCGAAATTAGCATTTTTAGTCGGATAGAAACTGGAAGACTGTTTCATTTTATTCAGTACCTGATCTCTTGTCCAGCCCGGGTTTTTAGCCCAGACCAAAGCCGCGATACCCGCTGTAGTTGCTGTTGCTACCGAAGAACCGCCCACATAATTAGCCTGATTGTTATAATAGCTCAATACCGGAACATTGTTGTTTGTTCCTGTTCGTTCCATTACAATGGTAAAATCGATTTTACCACCTTTATGACACACATCACACTCCTGAACCGTTTGCCCTTCTTTCACTCCGGTTACGGCAACTGCTTCATTCATGGAAGCCGGGAAAATAACGCCTGCAAAATTGGTAAAACTCGTGGAAGTTCCTCCGGCACAGAAAATAAGTTTGCCTTTGCCATAGGCATATTTCACACCGTCTTCAATTTTTCCAATGGAAATAATATGCCCCATAGACATGGAAATGATTTTCACATTACTGTTATTGCCTAATGCTGTAAAGGCTAATTTCACGCCTTCCTGCTCATGATAACCGTCCAGGACCACATTCGATGCCGCGCGGTACACGATCAGGCTGGAATTATAGGCTACACCCACCGGTAAACCACTGTTGTTTCTGGGTGCTGTGGCAACAGAGGCCATACTGGTTCCGTGACCACACTGATCGTCCGGACCGTCAAATCCTGTAGACCATGGCCAAACCGAATCCACATAAACGCCAAAACGCTGTACTGTTCTTCCGGAAGAATAGCCGGTATTAAAGCTGCTGCCCATTAAAGTCTGCTGTGGCGACAATCCGGTATCCACCACACCAATGGTAACACCACTTCCGGTACTGTAACTCCAGGCACCCGGAATATTGTGTTTGTAAAAATTCCACGGCACTCTTGCATTGGGAGCAATCGTAGTATAATCGGCTGTAGCGATCGTAGCCGAAGCAAATCCGCATCCGGAACTGGAACTCACTTCTGCGCCATAAACCGGACGTTCCTGTGCCGCATCAAAATAACGGTAATTCGCCGGTTCGATATAGCGTATATTCGCTTCTTTTAGTAAAGCCTCCAGTGTTTCTCTTTTTTTGATAACCACATCAATCTGGTTCAGATCGGCATCTTCTTTAATAATTGTTTCCCGCTCCGAACGTTTTTCAGAGTCCAGAATAATATTTTTTAAACGTGTTTTGATCTCTTTTCCTTTTTTGGAGGTCTGTCCGACGAAATCATCGGCATTTTCGCCAAAACCAATGGTAACCATATTATCGCCTCTGATTATAGCACTCCACAATAACTGATAGCCGCCATCTTTCCAGTGGAAGCTTCCTTTGGTACTGCTGATGGCATCAATCCGGGAATTGATCACTGCCCTCGACAGCGTGTCTTTTTGAAAGGTTAGCAAACTTTCGTCCTGTGCTGTAGAACTGGTTTCGTCCCTGGAACAGGCGGTAAAAATGATCATGCCTAATAAAGCTAACTTAAAATAGTTTTTTTTCATTATTCATTAGATTTAAGGGTTACATTTTCTAAAAATAACAATAATTTTAACACAAACACTATTGAAATGTAACAATTTTTACCAAAAAAGCATCTTAATCCAATAAAAGCTCGCGCTTTGTGAGGTTTCAACAGGCGGCACTCCTAAAATAATGCTACCTTTAACCAAAATTCGAAACCATGAAAAAACTATTCCTTTTTCTTGTATTATGCATCGTTCAGACCGGTTTTTCGCAGGATAATCCCACGACCTACTTTTTGATCCGGCATGCCGAAAAGGTCGATAATTCCAAAGATCCGGATTTATCGGAAGCCGGCAGGGAAAGAGCATTGGCCTGGCGTGCTATTTTTTCGGATATTCCGTTTAACGCCGTGTACAGTTCTGATTTTAAACGAACCAGACAGACGGCCGCACCAACGGCGGAAAAGAACAAAACGACCATCCGGGTATACGACCACAAGAACGTGGACATTGAAAAGTTTAAACAGGAAACAAAAGGCAAAACCGTTTTAGTTGTCGGCCACAGCAATTCCATACCCAATTTTGTAAACCTGCTGATCGGGGAGCAAAAATATACGGAAATTGACGAAACCATTTTTGGCAACCTTTATATGGTAACCTTGTTAAACGGTAAGGTAACACATTCCCTTCTGAAATTATAAAAAAGAAGAAGACTGCCGTATGGCAGTCTTCTTGATCAAAAAACCAACTATTATATCCCGGATATTAGAACTTCATTCCAACCCCTAATCCCAATATCCAAGGATTAATTTTTACATCTGCCGGAATACTCAGCCCTGGTGCCAGGTTTGAAGCATCAACCGTTACGTCCGTTTTCAGGAACAAACGTTTTACATCGGCATTTATGAAGAAAGTATCATCAAGCATCAGGTCAAAACCAGCCTGAACCGCATACCCTAATGCATTATCATATTTTACATCTTTTACAGTATTTCCTTCTTTTACATCATAGAAGAACGTATAGTTCAATCCTGCTCCTACATAAGGTTTGAATACTTTTTCGCCCAATGGGAAAAAGTGATACTGAACAGTCAAAGTAGGTGGCAGTAAACGAACAGAACCCAAATCGACATCTGCTTTAGTCGGACCGCCAACAGCTGAAATATCCGAACCTACTGTATGTACATCGTGTTTTGTAGTTCCTAAAATCAATTCTACAGCAATATTTTTAGTAAAGAAATATGAGAAATCCAGCTCCGGAACGATCGTATTGGAAAGCGAAACATCCCCTCCGATAATACCAATATCTGCACTTTCATTTGGCACTACTCCGATACCTCTAAGTCTAACCTGCCATTTTTTAAAATCTTGCTGTGTGTTTTCTTTTTCCTGTGCCTGCATAAAGTTTACACCAAGAAAAGTAAAGATAATTGCTAAAAAAGTTATTTTTTTCATTTCAGTGATTGTTTAATATTTACAAGACAAAATTAGCCCCATTGAATCCAATAAAAACTGACAAAAATCATAGTATAAAAATTATTTTCGAATGGAATTAAAACTTTAAAATTTTCCTGATTCGCTTTTTGTTCTTACATTTGCCATCCTATGCTAAAAACAGTCAACATACTTAATAAAAGAGCGAAATTCGACTACGAAATACTCGAAAAGTATACCGCCGGTATTGTATTAACCGGGACTGAGATCAAGTCTATTCGTTTGGGAAAAGCTTCTATTGCCGAAAGTTTCTGTGAATTTCACGGTCATGAACTTTTTGTGATCAATTCCCATATTGAAGAATACCTTTACGGCACGCACTACAACCACAAAGCAAAAAGCGAGCGCAAACTGTTATTAAACCGGAAAGAACTGAAAAGTCTTTTAAAAAGTATGCAGAATAAAGGGCTTACCATTATTCCGTTGCGTCTTTTTACCAACGAAAAAGGACTGGCCAAATTAGACATTGCCCTTTGCCGTGGTAAGAAAAACTTTGATAAGCGCGAAACGATAAAAGACCGCGACAACAAGCGTGACTTAGACCGTATTAAAAAAGTACACTAAATTTTACCGGAAAAGCTATTTCTAAATTGATATTTTATGACTAAAATTGTCATGAAATTCAACAACCATGAAAACACTTCTCAAAAACGCACGGGAACAAAAAGGACTCAAAACACGGGAAGTGGCACAATTGCTTCATATTGACCAGGCTTTGATTAGTAAATTCGAAAACGGCCTGCGCAAACCAACACGGGAACAGCTCTCCAAACTGGCTGCCTTACTGGAAATCGATTTTGAAACCCTGCTGGTGGCATGGCTGAAAGAAAAGATCCTCTACGAGATCGGACAGGACGAATATGCCCTGAAAGCCATTCAGCTTGCCGAAGAAGAGATCAAATTCAATGCTTTCCAAAAAGCCTATCCCATTTCGGCACGGCTTCAGCTTTTACTGAATGAAATTGACAATCTGAAAGAAAAAGCAGACCGGTTCCGGCAATTTGAAACGGAAAAAGTTACCCGCATACTGGAACTGGAATACACCTTTGAAAGCAATCAGCTGGAAGGCAACACCCTTTCGCTGGACGAAACAAGTGCAGTTCTTTTCCAGGGCCTCACCATAGCCGGAAAAAGCATGCGCGAACACCTGGAAACCATCAACCATCAGGAAGCCATCCGTCATTTAAAACAGCTTGTTGAACGAAACGGTGCCCTGTCTGAAAAAGATCTTTTCTCGCTCCACAATATGATTATCAGGGGTATTCATCCGGAAGCATCCGGAAAATACCGTACCGAAATGCTGAACACGCCGGAAAGTGCCTATATTCCTCCGGCACCGGCATTGATTCAGAAACAAATCACCGATAGTTTTATGTGGTATGAAACCAATAAAAACAAACTGCATCCGGTAGTATTAGCTGCCGAAATGCTGGAACAGCTCCTTTCCATCCAGCCATTCCTTAACGGAAACGGAAAAGTAGCCCGTTTGTTCATGAACTTCATTTTACTGCAAAACGGTTTTGTAGTTACCAATATTAAAGGCAATCCGGAATACCGTATGCTGTTTGCTAAAATATGCGAAACGGCGGCGCTTACGAAAGACAAAGAACCTTTACTGGTGTTTATTGCGCTGGCCGAAAAAGAAAGCCTGGAACGCTACCTGAACGTACTGGTACAAAATTAAAACGCCCGATACTTAATCGGGCGTTTTCTATATTTTAGTTTTTATCTTCCAGTAAAGGCACGAAACGGAAATCGCCGAATTCGTGTTTTTCAAACTGTGTTTCATTTTTGCGGATCAGCAGCGTCATGACCTGAACATCTTCGCCCAAAGGAATTACCAGCCTTCCGCCTATTTTTAACTGTGCCATTAAAGGCTGCGGAATAAACGGCGCTCCGGCAGTTACGATAATACTGTCAAAAGGTGCAAAATTAGGCAGCCCTTTATAGCCGTCGCCAAACGACAAATGTTTCGGACGCATTCCCAGTTTTGGCAGCAATAACGAAGTGGTTTTAAACAGTTCGTTCTGACGCTCCACGCTGAACACTTTGGCACCCATCGTACACAAAACAG
This sequence comes from Flavobacterium inviolabile, assembly GCF_013389455.1. Lineage (NCBI taxonomy): Bacteria > Pseudomonadati > Bacteroidota > Flavobacteriia > Flavobacteriales > Flavobacteriaceae > Flavobacterium > Flavobacterium inviolabile. Next base: position 3,657,076 of record NZ_CP058278.1, read on the forward strand.
CCGTCTGATAGCCGGAACCGGTACCGATTTCCAATACCTTATCGTCTTTTTTCACCTGTAATAATTCCGACTGAAAAGCTACCGTATAGGGCTGCGAAATCGTCTGCCCGGCACCAATCGGGAAAGCTTTGTCCTGATAGGCAAAATCTTCAAAACTGGAGTTTAAAAATAAGTGTCTCGGAATTTTCTTGATGGCATCCAATACGTTTCTGTCCGTGATACCTTTCTGTTGTAAAACGGTTACTAACTGATTACGAAGTCCTTGATGTTTGGCAGTATCTTTCAATTTTATGGCAATTAATTATCGGTAAAAATAGCAAACAAATTTACAATTTGAAATCCATCATCTGAAATTATTAACAGCCTATTTCGCTTTAAAAAATCATCCAACTTTTGAATTTGAAATATAAGATTTTAAATCTAAATGGTTTATTTTTGTTGAAAATAGATAATCATGCTAAAAGTTGGCGTATTGGGTGCCGGTCACCTTGGAAAAATACATTTGCGATTACTCAATCAATCTGAAAAATACGAATTAATAGGATTCTATGACCCGAATGCCGAAAATGCTGAAAAAGTGGCTCAGGAATTTGGTTATACAAAATTCGACTCTATAACTGCTTTAATCAACGCTGTCGATGTAGTCGATATCGTTACGCCTACCCTTTCTCATTTTGAATGTGCCAAAGAAGCCATTGAAAACGGGAAGCATGTTTTCCTGGAAAAACCCATTGCAAACACCGTGGAAGAAGCCAATGAAATCATTGTACTGGCAAACAAATACCAGGTAAAAGGTCAGGTAGGTCATGTGGAACGCTTTAATCCGGCTTTTAAAGCGGTTAAAGATAAAATTGAAAATCCGATGTTTATCGAAACCCACCGTTTAGCCGAATTTAACCCGCGCGGTACGGATGTTCCGGTGGTGCTGGATTTAATGATCCACGATATCGATGCTATTTTAAGCGTCGTGAAATCGAAAGTAAAAAACATCAGTGCGAGCGGTGTATCGGTAATTAGTGATTCTCCGGATATTGCCAATGCCCGTATTGAATTTGAAAACGGCTGTGTGGCCAATGTCACTTCCAGTCGTATCTCGATGAAAAACATGCGTAAAGCCCGTTTTTTCCAGAAAGATGCCTATATTTCTGTGGATTACCTGGACAAAGTATGTGAAGTGGTAAAAATGAAAGATGCACCGGAAATTCCGGGTGATTTCGATATGATTTTACAAAATGCAGAAGGAGTTAAAAAACAAATCTATTACGACAATCCGTCTGTAGTACAAAACAATGCTATTTTAGACGAATTGGAAACATTTGCCGATGCCATCAACAACAATACAACACCAATTGTAACGTTGGAAGACGGAACGGAAGCTTTGCGTGTAGCCCACCAGATTATCAACTGTTTCGGTAACTAAGCAGCAGGACATGATCGATACAGTATTATCCGATACGGAAACCCTGATTCGGTTCGCTATAATTTGCGGAGCGACCCTGCTTTTTTCGTATTTTTTCAATTTGTATCTGAAAAGACTCATCCTTAAAAAATCCGGCATTATCGATAATGATCCTACCAATTATGTTTTTTTCAAACATTTTGCAACGGCGGTCATCTATCTTTTCGGTTTCGGATGGGCTTTACTAACACTGCCAATTGCCAAAACATACGGTCATTCATTACTTGCCGGAGCAGGTGTAACCACCCTGATTGCCGGTTTTGCCTCACAGCAGGCTCTGAGTAATATTGTAGGCGGAATTTTCATACTGATTTTCAAACCGTTCCGGGTAAACGATTATATTGAATTTCAGGGAAAATCCGGACGGGTTATGGAAGTCAACCTTCACGATACCATTATTCAGGATGATGCCGGCAATACAATAGTAATCCCGAACACATTACTATCCAACGGAATAATAACAAACATTAAAAAACAACCATAAAATGAAAAACATAGCTGTAATCGGAGCTGGAACAATGGGTAACGGAATTGCGCATACTTTTGCACAAAGCGGTTTTAAAGTATTATTAATTGATATTTCTGAAAAATCTTTAGAAAAAGGAATGGCAACAATCGTTGGGAATTTAGACCGAATGATTGCAAAAGGAACCATTACCGAAGCCGATAAAAAAGCAACAATTGAAAACATCATTACCTATACCGACATTGCAGACGGAGTGGTAAATGCTGATTTAGTGATAGAAGCGGCTACAGAAAATGTAACTTTAAAGCTAAACATCTTCAAACAACTGAGTGAAGTTTGCGGTGAAAACACCATTTTAGCGTCCAATACTTCTTCTATTTCCATTACACAAATCGCTTCTGTGGTTAAAAATCCGGAGCGTGTAATCGGTATGCACTTTATGAACCCGGTGCCTATCATGAAACTGGTAGAAATCATCCGTGGTTACAATACTACAGACGAAGTGACCAAAACCATTATGGATTTATCGGTAGCTTTAGGAAAAACACCGGTTGAAGTAAACGATTATCCGGGATTTGTAGCCAACAGAATTTTAATGCCGATGATTAACGAATCTATCGAAACCTTATACAACGGTGTGGCCGGCGTACAGGAAATCGACACCGTTATGAAATTGGGAATGGCACACCCTATGGGACCATTACAATTAGCAGATTTTATCGGTCTGGATGTTTGTCTTTCAATCTTAAACGTAATGTACGACGGATTCAAAAATCCTAAATATGCTCCGTGTCCTTTATTGGTAAACATGGTAATGGCAGGAAAATTAGGCGTAAAATCCGGAGAAGGATTCTATGACTATTCGGAAAGCAAAAAAGCAGAGAAAGTAGCGAAAATGTTCGCATAATCACAACGATACACTATTGACAATTGGTATCCGGCAGGTTATCAATTGTCAATTTTTAATTTAAACACAAAATGGCGATAATAAAACCTTTTAAAGCAGTTCATCCCACAGCAGACAAAGTAAGCCTGGTTACTTCCCGCTCCTACGACGATTATGGGGCTGCGGAACTGGCGGCTTACCTGGAATTCAATCCGTTTTCTTTTTTGCATATCCTGAATCCGGCTTATGTGAACCAGCAAAAGATCGGATTTGACAAACGCTTTAAAATGGTCGCCCATAAATATGCCGATTTTAAAAAAGAGGGCATTCTGGTTCAGGAAGAAACAGCAGTACTGTATGTTTACCGGATTGAAACCAAAAACCACATTTTTACCGGAATCCTGGCCGGAACCTCGGTAGAAGATTACCAGCAAAATCATATCCGCAAACACGAAGACACGCTGCAATACCGCGTGGATCTGTTTAAGGATTACCTGCATCAGACCGGATTCAATACCGAACCCGTTTTGATGACCTATCAGGACAATTCCGTTTTAAACGAATGGATAACATCCAAAACAGCAGAACGTCCTTTACTGGAGTTCTCAACAACCAATAAGGAGAAACACACCCTTTGGAAAATTGCAGATGAAAAGGAAATTCAGTGGTTACAGGAGCAATTCACGACGGTTGGCGATTTTTACATCGCAGACGGGCACCACCGCTCTGCTTCTGCCGAGTTATTATACGAACAGGATAAAGATTCAGGCAATGAAAACCTGAATTACTTTATGAGTTATTTAATTGCCGACAGTAATGTAAAAATATACGAATACAACCGCCTGATCCGCGATTTGAACGGTTATACCAAAGAGGATTTTATTAAAAAATTAGCCGACAATTTTGTCATCAAAAGCAAGAAGCAGGAATTATGGAAACCCAAGCACAAATTTGAGTTTGGTATGTATCTTGATGGAGAATTTTATACCCTGAAATTAAAGGAAGAAAACTTTACCTTTGATAATGCTCTTGCCGGACTGGATGCCCAGATTTTATATACAACGGTTTTACAGCCGATTTTAGGGATTGACGATTTGCGTACCGACGACCGTATTGCCTACATTGCTGGAAGTAAATCGATCACCAACATTAAAGAAATGGTAGACAGCGGCGAATTTGAAATTGGTTTTATGCTGTTTCCTACCAATATTTCGGAAATTAAGGATCTGGCCGATGCCAATCTGATCATGCCGCCAAAAAGCACCTATATTGAACCCAAGTTCAGGAGCGGACTGGTTGTTTATGAGATATAACGATCCTTTGTAAATTATAATGTTACAGCAAATGACAATAAAAGAAAACCTACTCGCTATAAAAAATTCGCTTCCGGAACCGGTTACCCTGGTAGCGGTTTCGAAAACCAAACCGGTATCGGATCTGATGGAAGCCTATGAAGCCGGGCAGCGCATTTTCGGAGAAAACAAGATCCAGGAAATGACGGACAAATGGGAACAGCTGCCAAAAGATATTCAATGGCACATGATTGGTCACGTACAGTCCAACAAAGTCAAGTATATGGCTTCTTATGTGACCCTTGTTCACGGAGTAGACAGCTTGAAATTATTACAGGAAATCAACAAACAGGCCAAGAAACACGACCGTGTTATTGACTGCCTGCTGCAAATATATATCGCTGAGGAAGAAAGCAAATTCGGACTGGATGTAAACGAGTTAAACGAATTGCTGCAGTCGGAAACATTTAAGGAATTACAGCACATTCGCGTGATCGGATTAATGGGAATGGCCACTTTTACCGACAGCGAAGCACAAATAAAAAAGGAGTTTCAAAATTTAAAAGCTATTTTTGACAGCACAAAAGGAATTACCGCTGCCAATTTTGATCTATCGGTATTGTCCATGGGAATGTCGGGCGACTATAAAATCGCCATTGCCTGCGGAAGCACCATGGTTCGGATAGGAAGCAGTATCTTTGGAACGCGATAATAGAAAACGTTATAAACTAAGAACAGAATTTGTACGCTATATTAGACATAGAGACAACCGGAGGGCAATTTAACGAAGAAGGAATAACGGAAATTGCCATCTATAAATTTGATGGACATGAAGTTGTCGATCAGTTTATCAGCCTTATTAATCCCGAAATACCAATTCAGCCGTTTGTTGTAAAACTTACCGGGATCAATAATGCTATGCTGCGTTCTGCTCCTAAATTTTATGAAGTTGCAAAGCGGATCATTGAAATTACCCAGGATTGCATCATCGTAGCCCATAATGCTTCTTTTGATTACCGCATCCTGCGTACGGAATTCAGACGCCTGGGATATGACTTCAACAGCAATACCATCTGTACCGTTGAATTATCTAAAAAATTAATTCCGGACCAGCCTTCCTATAGTTTAGGAAAACTGGTGCGTAGCCTTGGTATTCCTATTGCCGACAGGCACCGGGCTACCGGAGATGCGATGGCAACCGTTAAGCTTTTTAAAATGCTTTTGGCAAAAGATGTCAAAAAGGAAATTATTACAAGCTTTGTCAAAAAAGAAATAAAAACCGGAATTTCCCCGAAATTACTGGACATCGTGGAAGCGATTCCCGCCAAAACCGGTATCTATTATATTCACCGTGAAGACGGAACCATTATTTATATCGGCAAAAGCAAAAACATCAAAAAACGCGTTAACCAGCACTTTACAGGAACCTCGCGAAAAGCAAAGCGAATACAGCAGGAAGTTTTTGCGGTTACTTTTGAAGAAACCGGAAACGAACTGGTTGCGCTGCTAAAAGAAAGCGAGGAAATAAAAGTAAACAAGCCCGTTTACAACAGATCACAGCGAAAAACAATTTTTCCCTGGGCTTTATATGCCGAAAAAAATGAGGGAGGCTATCTGGCCTTACGCCTCGCCAAAGCCGACGGGCGCAAAAAAGAAGTCACTTCTTTTGCTACGCTGGTTGAAGGCAAGAATTTTTTGCATAAAATAACTGCCGAATACCAGTTATGCCAGAAAATAAACGGTTTATACGACACTAAAAAAGGCTGCTTTCAGTACGATATCAAGCAATGCCACGGTGCCTGCATTGGCAAAGAAGCTGCTGCCGATTACAATGTTAGGGTTCAGGATTTCCTGAACAACCACCAGTTCCAGAATCAGAATATGGTTATTGTAGACCGGGGAAGAAGCATTGATGAAAGAAGTGCTATTTTAGTTGAAAACGGGATCTACAAAGGCTATTGCTTTTACGATCTTAACTACCAGATTAACAATATTGACATCCTTAAAAAGATCATTATCCCGATGCAGCACAACAGGGATACCCGGAATATCATTCAGAATTACCTGCGCAAAAAGAAAGTTAGCAAAGTAGTCACCTTTTAAATCCAGTGCGAGTATGAGGGTATTAAAAACCAAATACGACATTTTCAGGCAGAAAACGTATATTGTTATTTACGGTTCCAACACTTTTGGCGGACGTCTTTTTGACTTAGCCCTTCTGGGTGTGATTTTGTTGAGTGTCCTTTTGGTCATGCTTGAATCGGTACAGAAACTGGATGCCAAATACCATACTTTTCTCGTGGTTTCGGAATGGATCATTACTGTTTTTTTCAGTATTGAATATGCCCTCCGGATCATTTGCAACAAGCGTCCCTTAAAATATATTTTCAGTTTTTACGGCCTGGTCGACCTGATTTCCATTTTACCGATGTATTTATCCTTTTTTATTCCGGGATCCAAAATACTATCGGTGGTACGGGCTTTGCGTTTACTGCGTTTGTTCGGTATTTTAAACCTGGTGCATTTCACCGGACAGGAATCCCAGCTTAAACTGGCCATAAAAGCCAGCCGTACCAAAATTATTGTTTTTATCTATTTTATCCTGGTGGTTTCCATTCTTTTAGGTGCCATCATGTATGTTATTGAAAGTCCGGAAAGCGGTTTTACCAGCATTCCGGTGAGCATTTACTGGTGTGTGGTTACGCTCACGACCGTTGGTTACGGCGATATTGCCCCGGTAACGACCTTAGGGCAGATTATTGCCGCCTTTATCATGATCATGGGTTATGGCATTATTGCGGTTCCTACCGGAATAGTAACGGCCGAGTTTGCCAATGCCAAAAGAAATGCCACCGACACGGAAGGTAAAAAAGTATGTCCTTCCTGTACGACTATAATTTATAATCAAGACTCCCGCTATTGTCATCACTGCGGGGAAAAATTAAGTAATGACTAACTATTTAATCACCATAATCGGTCCGACCGCTATCGGTAAAACCGCTTTGAGCATTACACTCGCAAAGCATTTTAACTGTGAGATCCTTTCCTGCGACAGCCGTCAGTTTTTTAAAGAAATGACCATCGGGACGGCCGTGCCTTCTGCTGAAGAATTAGCGGCAGCACCGCATCATTTTATCCAGAACAAATCGGTATTTGACGACTATACGGTGGGCGATTTCGAAAGGGAAGCCGTTACTTTACTCGATACACTATTCCTGAGGAACAACATCCAGATTATGGTTGGCGGTTCCGGATTATACGTTAATGCCGTTTTAAAAGGCTTTGATGATTTTCCGGACATAGCTCCTTCCGTTCGGGAGAACATCCGGGAAAACTTCGAAAACCACGGCATAACATACCTGCAAAACGAGTTACAGCAACGCGACCCGGACTATTATACCAAAATCCTTCAGGAAAATCCGCAAACCCTGCAAAATCCCCAGCGCATGATGCGTTTTGTGGAAGTTTGCATTGGCAGCGGCAAGACCTATTCTTCTTTCCTGAATCAGAAAAAAAACAGCCGTAATTTCACGCCTATAGTGATTGGTCTGGAAGCCGACAGGGAACTCATGTATGACCGCATTAACCAAAGAGTTGACCTCATGCTGCAGGCCGGGCTTTTAAAAGAAGCCGAATCGCTTTATGCTAATAAAGCGTTAAACGCTTTACAAACGGTGGGTTATCGCGAATTATTTAGTTACTTTGACGGCGATTTCACATTCGATTTTGCTGTTGAAGAAATAAAAAAGAATACACGCCGTTTCGCAAAACGTCAGATGACCTGGTTCAAACGGACGGAAAATGCAAAATGGTTTGATTTTAAAGCTTCGCCCGAAAACATTATCGATTATGTGAAGCAGCAAATTCAAAATTCATAATCATGCCAATAGCACCCGATTTTACTTCCGTTTATGAACACGAATGGGAGATCAATTTTACCCAATGTACTCCATACGGGCTTCTGAAATATGTAGACCTTTGTAACATACTGCAGCTAACCGCCGCCGAGCATTCCATTCATGGCGGATTGAGCTTTAACGACATGCAGGAACACGATCAGGCCTGGGTTTTAAGCCGGATCCGCGTGGAAATAACCGATACTTTACCCAAATGGATGGACAAGGTAATCGTAAAAACATGGATTGAAGATTTACAGGGCTCCCGCTCTATCCGTAATATTGAAATGTACCTGAATGGTAAAAAAATAGCCGGTGCCACCACCTATTGGGCTGTTTTTAATACCAAACTGAGAAAAGCGGAAGCGCTGGCTTTACCGCACGAGCATTTTGAAAAATATCCCGACCGCCACGCTACCGAACACAGCTTTTCACGGATTAACGTGACCCGGGAAGCCGAAAAAGTGACCAACCGGACCATTGTACTCTCCGACCTGGATATCGTTAATCACGTAAACAATGTGAAATATCTGGAATGGTGCCTCGACACCCTGGATGCCAGACAGGTCTTGAAACAGGGCCTCAAAAGTTTTGAAATGAATTTTCTGAGAGAGCTCAATTTAAACGATCAGGTAACGATTCACCGGGATCAGGAAGCAGATCAGACATATTTTTCGGTTACTAAAGACAATAAAGTAAGTTTTGCTTTATTGCTGGACTGGAAAGCATAAAAATATAAAAAGCTCCTTTACAGGAGCTTTTTTGTTTCAGAGTAGATAGGGTGTTATTCTGCAACTTTATTTTTGATTACCAAACGGAAACCTTCACCGTGGATGTTCAGAATCTCAACATCTTCGTCCTGTTTCAGGTATTTACGCAATTTGGCGATATAAACGTCCATACTTCTTGAGGTAAAGTAATTGTCGTCTCTCCAGATTTTTGTTAGTGCTAACTCTCTTGGCATTAAGTCATTTTCATGCAAAGCAAGCATTTTAAGCAATTCATTCTCTTTTGGAGATAATTTGATCGGCTCCTCATTCTGGAAAGATAAGAAACGTAATTTTGAGTTCAAATGGAATTTACCGATGATAAATTCAAACTTCGTATTATCTGTTTTAACTTCCGATGCTTTACGCTGGATAATTGCTTTGATTTTCATCAGCAATACTTCCGAATCAAAAGGTTTGTTCAAATAATCATCTGCTCCTACTTTGTATCCTTTTAACACATCCTCTTTCATGGATTTTGCCGTTAAAAAGATAATAGGCACTTCTTTATTTTTTTCGCGGATTTCTCTCGCTAGTGTATAACCATCTTTGTAAGGCATCATCACATCAAGAATGCATAAATCGAAATTATCTTTCTTGAATTTTTCGAAACCTTCCATACCATTTTTGGCTAAAGTAACTTCAAAATCGTTTATTAAAAGGTAATCTTTGAGCACTGCTCCAAAATTGGGGTCATCTTCTACTAAAAGAATTTTTTTGTTAGTCGTATCCATATCATTAATTTATTAGTGGCATTTTAATTATAAAGGTACTTCCTTTACCTTTCTCGCTTTCTACAAATATCTGACCGTTATGGTCTTCAATAATCCTTTTCACATAGGCTAATCCCAGCCCGTGTCCTTTCACATTATGTAAATCGCCTGTGTGCTCGCGGTAGAATTTTTCAAAAATTCTCTTTTGAGCGACTTTACTCATCCCGGCGCCGTTGTCTTTTATTTTAATCAACACAAAATCTTTTACGTTTTCTGTTGTAACATCGATTATTGGTGCCTCAGGCGAATATTTAATCGCATTGTCCAGTATGTTAACCATTACATTCGTAAAGTGAACATCGTTCAGCAGTATTGTTGTCCGTTTTGCATTCAGGTGTTCTTTAATAACACCGCCACGGTCTTCAACAATCAGGTTAACATGCTCGATAGCATCTTCAATTATAGTATGAACGTCTGTTGGCTCTTTACTGATCTCCAACTCTCTTTTTTCTAATTTCGAAATACGCAGTACGTTTTCAACCTGGGCATGCATTCTTTTATTCTCATCCCTTATCATTTGCAGGTACCGCTGTACTTTTTCTTTATCGTCTATGATTTTTGGGTTTTTAATCGCATCCAAAGCAAGGTTAATCGTTGCAATGGGTGTTTTAAACTCATGGGTCATGTTGTTGATAAAATCGGTTTTAATTTCCGAAATCTGCTTTTGTTTGATCAACTGGTTCAGGGCACTAAAATAGGCCACGATGATAACCAGTGTAAAAATGATGGACAGTGAGGTAATTCCGACCAGTGACGAGAAAAGAAACTTGTTCTTTTGAGGAAAGCTCAGCAAAAGCTGGTATTTGCTCTGTCCTTCGTTATCCGGGAAAACCGGAATACTGTAGGTTGAATTTTTATCGTAATTAAAATTCTCCGATTTCACTTTTGTAGCCAGCATATTACTGTAAATCCCGAACTCAAAAGGCGTGTTCACCCCATATTGATTCAATTCATTACGAAGCATCAGCTGCAGTTTATCTTTCGATACCCGCTCCTGAATGGGTTTCAGTCCGACGATATCCTTGAAATAGATCTCAAACTGTGCTTTGTCCAGAATGTCCAGATTTCCTTCTTTTTCAATCGTAACATCCGGCATCGGTGCTTTTTGAAAAGAAGAATTATCCACTACATTTCCATTGTAAATTTCTGTCTTTCGTTTCGCTACAAAACTTTTCAGCGAAACGGAATCCGATTTTTTATCAAAGAACGAACGATTTAAATTATAATCTTCTAAAACGATAGTATTCGAGTAAATGATCTGTTCATTCGTTTTCGGGTCGCGTTTTACGTAGAAATACTCTAACAAATCGCTTTGTCTCGGTACCTTACCGATACTATCCTTTAATTTATTGAACTTTTCATAGAACTCAAAATACTCCTGTTGCTGTAGTTTGTTAGCTACGCTACCGATAACTTGTTGTACGTGATACTTAAACTGTTCTTCATTATTTTTATAAGAAGTATTTATCCAGAATAATTGTACTAATATGATTCCTACCAGCGATAGGCTCATCAATATTATCAATAAGAGGAATCTCGTTTTATTCATCAAAACAAAATTAACATTTTAACATTTATTGCTTAAAAACATTAACCAAAGATTAACATCTTGACCTGTTTTTAAATTTTATTCAATTCTTTAAGAATTTTATCGACATCTTTCTTAGCAGCGGTCAAATCGGTGTTTACAACTATATAATCGCTCAAAACGGCTTTATCTTCGTCTTTCCACTGGTTTTTCATCCGGTCCAGCACCTGTTCTTTTATCACGCCGTCCCTACCCATAACACGCTCAATTCTAACCACTTCCGGAGCGGTAACCAGTATAATTTTATCGCATTTTTTATAGCCGCCACTTTCAAAAAGAATCGCAACTTCTTTAACAATATAACGGTGTTTTTCGTTGTTTTTTAACCAAATACTAAAATTTTCATCAACTGCAGGATGAATAATTTCATTCAGTTTTTTTAATAAATTGGGCGCAGAAAAAACCAGATCCGCAATTTTTTTGCGATTTAATTTTCCATTCTCAATAACATTCACTTCAAAAATTTCCTGAACTTTATGTATAATTTCGGGCAATTCCATGATTTTCCTTGCCTCATCATCAGCGATATATACCGGAATTCCCTGAGCAGCGATATAAGCCGCTATAGTCGATTTACCACTTCCGATACCTCCTGTAAGTCCAATTATCTTTGTCATCGTTTACTTTTTAAAGAATAATTCAGGAAATGCTTTTTCCGGTTGCTGTTTTAACAAAATAACTTTAAAAAATGACTTAAAATAGCCCATTCCGTACCCATAAAACTGGATAAAAAAGGCAATAACGGACAAAAATCCTATTTTTAAACTGGCATTTTCAATGATTCCGGACAAAAACAGTATAGCAATATAAAGCACATAAAACTGAAACAATACCGGTATTCCAAACGCATATAATCCCAAAGCAACCAAAAAGCCCAGGCAAAACAAAGACGGAAACCAAAAGGTTATTTTCCGGTACTTCGGATACCAGGAATCCAGTATGGGCCTTGCTTTTCCAAATTTATTGACCTGTTTATAGAACTTTGACCAATCGATTCTTCTTTTATGATATACATACGAATCTTTAAACAGTTTGGTTTGAAAACCCATTTCCCATAAGCGTATGGACAAATCCGGGTCTTCTCCGGGATGAATGTTCCCAAAACCGCCGGAAGCTTCAAATGCTTTTTTAGAAAGCCCCATATTAAAGCTGCGCGGCTGAAATTTACCTATTTTTTCAGATCCGCCGCGAACGCCTCCCGTAGTAAGGAAAGAGGTCATTGTAAAATTAATTGCTTTCTGAATATCGGAAAAAGAGTCCAGCGCATTGTCCGGACCTCCGAAACAGTCCACATAGTTTCGTTCCAGATTCTCAGCAACTGAAGTTACGTAATTTTCCGGCAAAATGCAATCGGAATCCAAAATAATAAAATACTGTCCGATAGCTTTCCGCATTCCGTAGTTCCTGGAATCACCGGGACCGGAATTCGGCTTGTTATAATAGGAGAGAAACAGTTTCCCTTTATAGGCATTCACAATGTGCTCGCAGGGTATTGTAGAACCGTCTTCTACAACCACAACTTCAAAATCTTCGCGATAGTTTTGTTCTGTTAAGCTTTTAAGCAGCTCTTCAATTTCATCAGGCCTGTTGTAAACAGGAATTATAAATGAAAAATACATGGGTTCCTTTTTTTTAACAAAGATAAACTTTATAAAAATAAAAAAACCACCTCAAATAAGGTGGTTTTCCCGAAACAGAAGATTCTGTCTTTATGATATTATTCAGCGGCTTAAAAAGCCGTTAAAGAAGTTTTACTGCTCTTTTTCCAATCCTTCTTCAAAAGCTTCCATTACTCCCTGACTTACTCCCATGTTAGAGAAACCTCCGTCATGTAATAAGTTTTGTAATGTTACTTTGCGGGTTAAATCGGAGAACATCATTACCGTATAGTTTGCACAGTCTAAAGCGGTAGCGTTTCCAAGCGGAGACATTTTATCGGCAAAAGCGATAAAACCACCAAAACCTTTTACGCCTTGTCCGGCAGTTGTAGGTGTCGGAGACTGGGAAATCGTGTTTACCCTTACTTTTTTATCTTTTCCGAAGAAGTATCCGAAACTACGGGCAATCGACTCTAGATATGCTTTATTATCGGCCATATCGTTATAATCCGGGAATACGCGTTGTGCTGCCATATACGTCAGCGCTACGATACTTCCCCATTCGCTCATGGCATCTTTTTTATACAACACCTGCATTACTTTATGAAAAGAAACCGCAGACACGTCCCATCCTTTATGGGTATAGTCATAATTCTGGTTTGTATAGTGATTTCCTTTTCTAACATTCACCGACATTCCGATTGAATGCAAAACAAAATCAATTTTACCGCCAAGGATTTCCACCGCTTTATCTACTAAATTCTCTAAATCTTCAATAGAAGTAGCATCGGCAGGAATGATCTGAGAACCTGTTTTTTCAGCCAGTTGGTTAATGGTACCCATACGCATAGCGATCGGAGCATTTGATAAAACAAAAGTTCCGCCTTCTTCATGTACACGTTCCGCTGTTTTCCAAGCAATTGAATTTTCATCTAAAGCTCCAAAAATGATTCCTCTTTTTCCTTTTAATAAATTATACATAGCTATGTTTTTAAATAAATTTCAATTTTAATTTTTCAAAAATAGTCATTTTATCTTTCACCCTATTCATATTCATCTTCATATTCTCTATAAATTGCGCTCCAAAGCCGTAGGACATGGCTTTTTTATAAAACTCATAGGATCTGATAAAATTAAATTCCATTTCGTAAATCCTTCCCAATTCGCTGTAATAAGAAGCACCGTCTGCATTTTCCAGATGCTTCAGCGTTTCGTCAATATGTTCTTTTGCTTCCTCCAGCCTGCGCAGGTCTACCAAAAGATAAGCATAGTTCAGATAGGACGCCGGGTATTTAGGGTCAAACCGCATCGCCAGCTTATAATGATAAATCCCTTTTTCATAATTGCTCAGCTTGGTATAATAGATCCACCCTAAGTGGTTGTGTGCTTTTCCAAAATCCGGATATTGCGTCAGAATTTCTTCAAGAATTTCTTTTGCCTCCGAAACATTCCCGTCAGATATCAAAGCATCAGCCCTGATAAACTGGTTTTCATAATAACTGATATTCTCTTCCAAAACAATTCTTTTTATTCAATTAATAATGATTTTGCATGGTTAAGAGCCGAATCGGATATATCTTTTCCAGACAGCATTTCTGCGATCTCTACAATTCGCTCTTCATTCCCTAACAATTTTAATTCCGAAACAGTGTTTTCACCCTGAGTGGATTTAAACACTTTATAGTGCTGGTTTCCTTTCGCGGCAATCTGCGGTAAATGGGTAATGGCAAAAACCTGCATCTGCTTGCTCATTTTCTTCATGATATCGCCCATTTTATGAGCAATTTCACCCGAAACTCCGGTGTCGATCTCATCAAAGATAATCGTTGGCAGTTTGGTATAATTTGCCAGAATGGCTTTTACAGCAAGCATAATACGGGACATTTCCCCTCCGGAAGCTACTTTTTTCAGCAAACCGAAGCTGGTTCCCTTATTGGCCGAAAACAGTAATTGTACTTCGTCTTTCCCGGACAGCAAATAGGTGTCCGTTTGTTTTATTTCAAATTCAAAACGGGCATTCGGCATTCCCAATTCTGATAATATTGCGATAATTTTTTCAATCAGTACCGGAGCAGCCTGCTTTCTGCTTTCTGAGATCGCAGCAGCTTTGGCATCTAAAACCACGATGGTTGCTTCCAGTTCTTTTTCGAGCGAATGAATCATTGCTTCCAGATCGTCTGCAAAAACAGCTTTATTGTCCAGGTCATTCTGAATGACCAGCAATTCTTCCACCGTACCCACTTGGTGCTTCTTTTGAAGCGAATAGATCAGCTGTAGTTTCTGATTTACCAGTTCCAGCTGTTCCGGATCACTCATCAGAGTTTCGGCATGTTTGCGTATTTCATCCGATACGTCATCAAATTCAATCAGCACACTGGATACGCGGTCAAATAATTCCTGATATTCTGCCGATAATCCGGCAATTTTTTGAAGGGACGCCTTAATCTCTTTCAGATTTTGCGTAACCCCTATTTGTTCCTCATCGGCTACAGCCAATGATTTATCCAGCGATTCTTTGATGAACTCAACATTATTGAGTTTTTCAAATACCGCTTCATATTCCTGCTGTTCGCCTTCTTTTAAATTGGCTGCCAAAAGTTCCTCCAGTAAAAAACTATTGTAATCCTGTTCTTTCACCAGGGCTTCTTTTTCTGACTGCAGTTTCTTCAGCCTGGCTTTTACGGCTTTATATGTAGACAGGTTGCCTTTGTATTCCTGCAACAGCGGCTGTTGTCCTGCAATAGCATCCAGAATTTGTATCTGGTATTCTTCATTGGACAATTCCTGCGTTTGATGCTGCGAATGGATATCGAGCAAAAAATCGCCCAGCTGCTGCAATTCCTGCAGGTTTACCGGACTGTCATTTACAAAAGCTCGTGATTTTCCGGAAGGAAGGATTTCCCTGCGGATAATGGTCGTATCTTCATAGTCCAGATCGTTTTCCTCAAAAAACGGCTGGAGCGTATAGGCTTTGATTTCAAAATGCGCTTCGATAATGCATTTTTGTTCTTTGTCTTTTAGCGACGTTAAATCGGCACGTCTGCCCAGCACCAAACCCAATGCTCCCAACAATATTGATTTTCCGGCTCCGGTTTCTCCCGTAATGATTGAAAACTCATTGGAAAAACGGATATCTAATTGTTCAATCAGAGCAAAATTTTTAATCGATAAAGATGCTAACATAATTTGTGCGTAGATTTATTAAAACACAAATTTAGTATTTTATATTACTCCATTTAGAAGAATTTAACGGAGATATTCTATTTAATCTGTCTACTAACGGAACGATGTCCACATTCGGTCCACCGGAGTAAACACTAACGATTTCATCTACTTTAGCATCAAAGAAAACACGGGTCAGAAAAGCATTCGGACGCACATCGTGTACCTTCGAAAGCGTTTCTATAGAAGACGCAATCTTTTCTTTGGCTGTTTTTAAGTTTTCCGCCATTCGATCCATTCCCTGGAAATGGTACTGATACATCGCTTCACGAAACGGTGTATAGGTATTGGAAAGCATATCGTTAATGAGGTAATAACGGTTATTTCTTTTTTCCGATTGTATCCAGCCGTCAAAACCGCTTGACTGTGCTACATTCGCAATAGCTGAAGCGACTTCAAGGTATTTTGTTCCTCCTAAATTCTGGTAGGTATCCCCATCCAGACCGATAATGATGTTCGCATAAAAAGCTAAAACGGAAATCAGGTTCGAATCAAAACTATTGGGATTGAAATACATGTTTTCAAATTCTACATAACGGAATTTAAAATCCTTATCATTGAAGTTTAAAACCGGTGAGGAATAGGTTGAATTGTATATCGGGCGCGAAGACTGCACCTGAACGGTTGCATCAAAATTATTGGATTCAAACGAGTTAACCGTTATAAAGACCACACAATTGATTTTTTCATTGTTTTTAAACGTCTTGGTCGTCCATTTGGTATTGTTCATAAATTCCGTAACGGACTTTTCCAGTGTTTTAAATATCTGCGGATTAACGTTCGTAATCTGGCTGTAATTTACATTTACGCTACAATTAAGTTCCTGAGCAAAGCTGTTTATTGATAAAAAAGTAAGTAAAAGTAAAATCCAATTACGCATGATAATGAGCTATTATTTTGTTGACAATATCCTGAGCGACGGCTTCTTTTGATTTGAGTTCCATCGGCTCCACTAAAAAGTTCTTATCAATAAATGTAACCTTATTGGTGGGCTTTCCAAAACCGGCACCGGAATCATTTAATGAGTTTAAAACTATCAAATCTAAGTTTTTTTTCTGAATTTTTTGCTTTGCATGCTCAATTTCATTCTCCGTTTCCAGTGCAAATCCAATTAAAAACTGTCTGGTCTTGATTTCTCCTAAAGAAGCCAGTATATCTTTTGTTTTTTCCAGTTCAATAGAAAACGTAGCTTCATTCTTTTTTATTTTCTGGCTGGCTACATTTTTCGGACGGTAATCGGCTACGGCTGCTGCCGAAACGGCCACATCTACCGCATTAAAATACCGGTGACAGGCATCATACATTTCCTGAGCCGATGTTACTCTTTCCAGTTGCACCAGGGGATGTTTCAGGTCCAGATGCGTCGGACCGGATACCAATATTACTTCCGCACCCAGATTGGCAGCGGCTTTGGCAATATCATAACCCATTTTGCCGGAAGAGTGATTCCCGATAAAACGTACCGGATCGATCGCTTCATAAGTGGGTCCTGCCGTAACCAGAACTTTTTTTCCCCGCAAGGGCAGTTTGCTTTCCAGGTCCCGTTCTAAAAATGCCACGATATTTTCAGGTTCCGCCATTCTTCCTTCGCCGGAAAGTCCGCTCGCCAATTCGCCGTTTTCCGCCGGAATGATCGTATCGCCAAACTCTTTTAAAACATGAAAGTTTGCCAGTGTGGAAGCGTGTTTGTACATATCCAGATCCATTGCCGGAGCAAAGTAAACAGGACATTTTGCAGAAAGATAGGTTGCTAAAAGTAAATTATCGCTGTTGCCGCTCACCATTTTAGAAAGGGTGTTGGCTGTAGCCGGTGCAATAATCATTAAATCGGCCCAAAGGGCTAAATCGACATGATTATTCCAAAGGGCATTCTCATCTTCTTCATTAAAAAAAGAGGAATAGACCGGATTTTTAGAGAGTGTTGATAATGTTAAGGGCGTAACAAAATCTTTAGAAGCAGGTGTCATGATTACCTGAACCTGAGCACCTGCTTTTATAAGAAGTCTAACTAATGTGGCCGTTTTATACGCGGCAATTCCACCAGAAACACCCAGTATTATTTTTTTACCGCTTAAAACAGACATTGTTTGTATTATTTATTTGAATCTCTATAATAGATTTTTCCTTCTAACCACTCTTGTACTGCTAAAGCATGTGGTTTAGGTAGTTTTTCGTAGAATTTAGAAACTTCGATTTGTTCTTTATTCTCAAAAATTTCCTCAAGACTATCATTGTAAGTCGCGAACTCATCAAGCTTGTCAATCAATTCCTTTTTAATTTCAGAGTTGATTTGATTTGCTCTTTTTGCCATAATAGTTATTGCTTCATACACGTTTCCTGTCGGCTCTTCTATCGTACTCTTATTGTAGGTAATCGTGTTTACTGGAGCAGTAGTCTTCTTTAAATCCATGACGTTCTTATTGTTTAGAAAATTGTTGTAATTCTTTATCTATGTTTGCTAACATTTCGTCAGCTTTTGCTTTGTATTTTGTATCGCCTTTAAAACGGATCAAAGCAGTGTAAGCCACTTTAGCATTGTTTAAACGCTCTTCCATTTTAGGTTTAATACTATTGATTCCCAGTTTATAGCTGGCATCAAACTTGTAAAACAAAGCATCTTCTTTATATATTGTTCCGGGATGGTCTGTAATAAAGTTGTCCAATGCTTTAATAGCGGCATTGTAATCTCTGGTCCACTCCCCGATGGTATTGTATTGTTTTGCGATTTCGAAAGCTTTTTTCTCTAATTTCTCCCGTAATTCCGTAACCATTTTATTCGCTTCGGCAAAGTTTGGAGAATCCGGATAGGTATTGATATAATCCTGTAATTTATCAATTCCTTTTTGTGTATCGGTCTGGTCTATAGAATAGATCGGTGAAAGCTGGTAAAAGCTTTTTGCGCCCAAAAAGGCTGCTTCTTCTCTTTTTTCACTTTTCGGATATCCGGCAACAAACGATTCGAACTGGTATCCTGACAAATAGTATTGTTTTGTCTTATAATAAGACTGAGCAAACATATAAAATAATTTTTCTGCCTGAGGTTTTCCTCTGTTTGGCGCTGCTATCTGTTCAAACAATCGGATAGCTTTGGAATATTTCCCTGCTTCATACATTTTGGTAGCCACTTCGTATTTCATTGCCAAATCTTCCGATTTGAGTGCTTTTTGATACTGACTACAAGACGTTAACAGAACAGCAAAAAGAAAAATATATAGAAATTTACTCATTTTATTTTCAGTTTTTATGCTTCTAAAACAGCCAAAAGTCTTGTTTTAAAAGCAAATGCAAATTTAGTTATTAATTAGAGATTACAAAATCTTTTTTTTCATGGTAAAAAAACAAAAAAGATGCCTGTAAAACCGACATCTTTTCTTTAACTCTTATTCTGCAAATTTATTGCACTTTTGCAGCCTGATTTCCGTTGAAATTCTTCATATCATTATCAAACAGGTACAATCCTCCTTTATCGTCACCGATCAGATTGATTTTATCCAGGATTGTTCTTGCTGTTGCTTCTTCTTCTATCTGCTCCGACACATACCATTGTAAGAAATTGTGTGTCGCATAATCTTTCTCGCCTAAGGAAACATGAACCAGATTATTAATACTCTCCGACACCATTACTTCGTGCTCAAACAATTGCGTGAACAATGCTTTGAATGAAGAATAGTCCAAAGACGGCTCAATAACCGATGGAATCTGTGCCTGCCCTCCTCTTTGGTTGACATATTTTACCAGTTTAAGCATGTGCATTCTTTCTTCATCCGACTGCGCATACATAAATGTTGCAATCCCCTCAAAACCCTGAACTTCAGCCCAAGATGCCATTGCCAAATATATTTGAGAAGAATCCGCCTCAACTTTAATTTGATTATTAACAGCTGCTTCAATAGTTTTTGATAACATAAAATTCTTTTTTTTAGTGAAAGGCTAATTTACTATTTTCTTTACAAAATCGTTAATACGTTTTGCTAAATCTTCGTTAACATTTACCAGCGGTAAACGTACCGTATCTTCTGATAATCCCAGGGCTTTGAATATCGCTTTTATACCCGCCGGGTTACCCTGTTCAAAAATCATATCAATACTGTCCGCTAACAGGTAATGCAGCTGGTATGCTTCATCTACTTTTCGCTGTAATCCCAAACGGACCATTTCGGAAAATTCTTTCGGAAATCCTTCCCCGATTACCGATATCACCCCAGCTCCTCCGGCTAAAACCATTGGTAACGTCACCATATCATCCCCGGAAATAACCAGGAAATCCTTTGGTTTTTGCTGAATCAGTTTCATTGCCTGAACAATATCTCCTGCCGCTTCTTTTATACCGACAATATTTTTAAAATCGTTTGCCAAACGGATTACCGTAGCCGGCAATACATTGCTTGCTGTTCTTCCGGGCACATTATATAACAATACCGGAACCGGAGAAGCCTCCGCCACGGCTTTAAAATGCTGGTAAATTCCTTCCTGAGTTGGCTTATTGTAGTATGGAGAAACCGAAAGAATTGCCTGAAATGCCGAAAAATCTCTGGTTTTCAATTCTTCAACAACTTTCATTGTATTGTTCCCTCCAACACCTAAAACCAACGGAAGTCTGCCATTGTTAGCAGCCACAATTGTCTGAATCACTAATTCTTTCTCTTCCTGGTTTAATGTTGCCGACTCTGCCGTTGTTCCCAAAACCACTAAATACTCAACACCTCCGTCGATAACATAATTTACAATTCTTGTTAAAGCTTCCGTATCTACCGAAAAGTCTTTTTTAAATGGTGTAACAAGTGCAACACCGGTACCTATTAATGATTGCATGATTATTTAGATTATATTTTATTTAAAATTTTCAAATATTTAAAAAGCTCGGAAACAAATTCCTGGTATTTTTCCGCAACGGTTGTAATCATAAAGTTATTCAAACGTTTGTCGATCGTTGAAAAACCTACTTTGAATTTTGCTTTGGACTGCAATGTCAGCAGCAGTAAAGGTGCTTTTTCCACATCATAGTAGCTGATCAGCATGTCAAACGGTTTGTTTACAAAACCGGCAACCTCCGGTTTTAGAAATTCCCCGTTCATTGCAATGTTCTTTCTGCTGAAATAAGGATACTCGAAGGTTTCTTTCTTCTTAATTCTGTCTTTATAAATCAGGATCTCTATATTTTTTCGGGGAATTCCATTGGCAACAAGCTCCTGAATCAGATCGTTCTGAGCCACAAAATAGCTTTCATCTATCAACAGACCAACCGTTTGTATTGCCCCTTCCGTAACGGTAAGTTTATAATTGGGTAATCTTTTTTTAATGATTTTTTTTAATGAAAAATCCTTTATTGTTTTTAAAAACATAGTAATTTTACTTGAAATACAAAGTTAATTAAATAAGGCTTATAACAAATGACAAAATTAAGAAAGTATAACCATTTTTTAACGCCATTTATTGTTCTTACAGGTATTTTTTTATTGGCTTCCTGCGCCGGTCAAAAATACCAGAACACAAAAATTGAAGGCAAACAAATTGGTATCACAAATGCGTACAGGGATGTTCAATCCATAGAAGATTATATAGCACCTTACCGCACCCATATTGACAAGGATTTAGACAATGTTCTGGCTTACTGCCCGGAAACATTAGACAAAAGCAAAGGCACCTGGCAAACGACAATCGGAAATCTTTTAGCCGATGTTACCATCGAAATGGCCAACCCGATTTTCCAGTCCCGTGAAAAGAAAAATATTGACATCTGTCTTTTAAATCATGGCGGAATCCGCGCCGTACTTCCCAAAGGAAATGTAACTACAAGAACCGCTTTTGAGATCATGCCGTTTGAAAACAGCCTGATTATAATTGAATTAAAAGGCGCTCAGATCCGGGAAATGGCCGCTTACATCATGAAAGAAAAGAAACCGCATCCGCTTTCCGGTTTAAAAATCGTTGCCGATAAAAACAATCTAATCGTTAAGTCGTTAAGTGTAAACGGAAAACCTGTTGAAGACAACCAGAGTTATTATGTAGCCACTTCCGATTATTTATCGAATGGAGGCGACAGCATGAATTTCTTCAAAAAAGCCGTTAAAGCTTATGACATGGACTACAAGCTACGAAACCTGTTAATTGACTACTTCAAAAAAGTAGACACCATCTCGGTAATCACGTCAGAAAGAATAATCCTGGAATAAAGATAAAAGAAAATGAAAAGAAGAGATTTTTTAAAAGGAACAGCAGCCAGTTCGGCATTAGTTACTCTGGGAGGTTTATCATTAAGCAGCTTTACAACTGCTCCCGATATTAAAAAAATAACCATCCTTCACACGAACGATGTTCACAGTCATATCGATCCGTTTCCGGCAAGCGATCCGCGAAACCCGAATATGGGTGGTGTCGCCAGACGCGCTACGCTGATCCAGGAAATCAGAAAAGAGAATCCTAATGTATTATTACTGGATGCCGGAGATATTTTCCAGGGCACACCATATTTTAACTATTACGGCGGCGAACTGGAGTTCAAACTGATGAGCATGCTGGATTATGATCTGGCAACACTTGGAAACCACGATTTCGACAACGGTATCGATGGTTTTTATGCCCAATTGCCGCATGCCAAATTTGATTTCGTTTCCGCTAATTACGATTTTAAGAACACTATTCTGGACGGCATCGTAAAACCGTATAAGATTTTCGTTAAAGACGGCATCAAAATAGGTGTTTTTGGCCTTGGCGTGGAATTACAGGGATTAGTCGACAAAAAACTATACAAGGAAACCGTTTATAACGATCCGGTTGAAACGGCAAAAGAAATGACCCGTATCCTGAAACACGAAAAGAAATGCGATCTGGTGATCTGTCTTTCCCACATCGGGTTTAAATACAAAGACGAACCGGACAGGATCTGCGATGTTCTTTTAGCAAGAAGAACTAAAGATATCGATTTGATTATTGGCGGCCACACGCATACTTTCCTGGACAAACCGGTCATTGAAACCAATGCCGACGGAAAACAGGTACTGGTTAACCAGGTAGGCTGCTACGGTATCAATCTGGGAAGAATCGATTTTTATTTTGATGCCGATAAATCAAAATCACATTCCGGAAGAAGTATCACGGTATAGCTTTTTTCCGCTCATCCATCAATAATACCGACTTATAAAGCAGGAATTGCGCGACAACAAACATCGCCATCGCTATTGGTTTAAACACCACTAAAGTCAGATAATACAAATTAATCGTTACGATAAACTGTATAAAAGTAAACAATAAGGTACTTATCAATAAGAGGGTATTTACCTTATTGTTATCCAGTATATAATTCGCCAGGGTAAATCCGCCCAGAAAAATCATAAAAATCCCGTTAACCCAAAAAAGATAAATTCCGTTTTCTATTTCGGCATTGACAAGGTTCGTGACCGTAATATAAATAAAGAAAAAAGGAATACAGCCTACCAGAAAGGGGAAAACCTTAGGAAACACGATTTGTTCCACTAAAATATACACCACCATAATCCGGTAAAGCAAGAAAAACAGGGAGCCAAAAAAGACGGTTTCCTTAGTGGCTGCCACAAAAGCAATATTGGCAACCCAGTTAAACAAAAGCGCCAGGATAAAACCGTAATTCCGGTTATTGGATGCCGAGTTGATATAGTACAGATAAAACAACAGCGGCATTAAAAACGGCTTTGTTATATAGGTCAAGAGTGTATCCTGCTGGTATTCGCTCAAAATCACCAGCAAACTCATAAAAAAGTAAAATATTACTAAAAACCTGCTTGTATAATCTTTCGCTTTTTGCTCCATAACTCAGCACTATAAACTGTAAAAACCCAAAAAAGAAGCATTCAAATTAAAGATACAACAAACTGCCCCAAAAAATACAGAAATCCCGAGAAAAGCATATTCTGTCGTTTTAAAGCAAAAAACCGGACTTTTCAAACCCGAACAGTCCAAAAATCCTTTACGAAAGACTAACCGTTGAGCATCGCAATAAAGTCGTCCTCACTGATAATCTTTACATTCAACTGGCTGGCTTTTTCCAGTTTTGCCGGCCCCATATTTTCGCCCGCAATAACATAATCGGTTTTTTTAGAGATCGAACTGCCCACTTTTCCACCGTTGTCTTCAATCGCTTTTTTCAGATCATCCCTGGAAAATTTTTCAAAAACACCCGAAACCACAAATGTTTTTCCGGCCAGCAGATCCGAAACGGTCGTATCGTGATGCGCACCCATTTCCAGCTGCACCCCAAATCCCCGTAATCGCTCAATAGTGATGCTGTTTTCCGTGTTTTCAAAGAATTCCACAACACTTTGCGCTATTTTCTCCCCGATTTCATCCACCAGCACCAAATCCATCAGCGTAGCCTTAGCAATCGCATCTATCGATTTATAGTGTTTTGCCAGTTTTTTGGCAACCGTTTCGCCAACATAACGAATCCCCAAAGCAAACAGTACTCGTTCAAAGGAAACTTCTTTTGATTTTTCGATACCGTTAATCAGGTTGTCAGCCGATTTTTCCGCCATGCGCTCCAAAGGAATGATCTGTTCCTTTTTCAGTTCGTACAAATCCGCATAGTTTTTCACCAGGCCGTTATTAAACAGCAAGGCAACTGTTTCTCCTCCCAAACCTTCAATATCCATGGCTTTTCGGGAAATATAATGCTGGATACGCCCGATAATCTGCGGCGGACAGCCATAGAAATTCGGACAATAATGCTGTGCTTCTCCTTCTTTCCGTACTAATTCCGTTTCACATTCGGGACAGCTATGAATATAAATTGTCGGTTCTGAATCCTGCGGACGTTTGTCCAGGTCAACCGCTATGATTTTAGGGATTATTTCGCCTCCTTTTTCCACAAAAACTTCATCACCCACCCGGATATCGAGTTTCTGGATCTGGTCGGCATTGTGCAAGGACGCTCTTTTCACTATGGTTCCTGCCAGTTGTACCGGTTCGAGATTTGCCACCGGAGTAATAGCTCCGGTTCTTCCCACCTGGTAGGCAATAGACAGCAATCGTGTTGCAACCTGTTCGGCTTTGAATTTATAGGCAATTGCCCAGCGCGGCGATTTGGCCGTATAGCCCAGCTCATCCTGATACTGCAGGCTGTTTATTTTTACTACCACACCGTCCGTTTCATACGGCAGGTCATGTCTGTGGATGTCCCAATAATCAATAAACGCAAAAACGTCGTCCATACTTTTAGCCAGCTGCGCCTGTTTCGGGACTTTAAACCCCCATTGACGGGCTTTTTCCAGTCCTTCAAACTGGGAAGCAAACGGCAGGTTGGAACCAATTAGCGAGTACAGCAAGCAGTCCAGCGGTCGTTTTGCCACTTCCGAGCTGTCCTGTAGTTTTAAACTGCCTGAAGCCGTGTTTCTGGGATTTGAATAGGGTGATTCGCCTATTTCGATCAGTTCCAGGTTCATTTTTTCAAATCCGGCAAAAGGCAGGATAATTTCCCCCCTGATATCGAATTTCGGAGGAAAGTCTCCTTTTAGCTGAATCGGAACCGCTTTTATGGTTTTAACGTTGTTTGTCACATCATCCCCCTGGAATCCGTCACCGCGGGTTACCGCGCGTTTCAGCTTTCCGTTTTCGTAGGTAATACTAATTGAAGCACCGTCGTATTTTAGCTCGCAGGTGTACTCCAAAGGTACATCACCCAATATTTTCTGGGCTCTTTTTTCCCAATCCAGTAAGTCTTCTTTGGAATACGAGTTATCCAGCGAATACATACGGGATTCGTGCAATACGGTTTCGAAATTTTTGGTAATCGCCCCGCCCACACGCTGTGTCGGAGAATTTTCATCGAAATATTCCGGATGTTTTGCTTCAAGTTCCTGGAGTTCCTTTAGTTTTACATCAAACTCGTAGTCAGAAATCGTAGGGTTATCCAAAACATAATAGTTATAATTGTGTTTATTTAACTCCTCTCTGAGAGCCTGAATAGTTTGTAAAACGTCCATAAAGTAAAAAAATTGGGAAAATTAATTTCAAGGAACTAATTTAACCAATTTCTTATAATTTTTCCGGGGAAATACAGAAATTTCTACTGCTCCAGAATATTTTCCATTTGCTTGTACAATTCGCCATCACTCAGGATAGTTCCCTGCTGAATCAGGTTAAAAATTTCATCATTCCGTTCACCGGCAAATACTTTTTGTCCCCGCTGGATCTCCACATTATCGGTAAACAAATTATCGCTCAGCCATTCCAGTCCGTCTTTTGACAAAAAGTCGGCTTCTGCTACCAAAGAATGGATTACAATTGTCTGCATGTGGATTTCACTGCAATGAAACAGGAAAATATGATTTTTGGAATAATGTTCCAGGTATTTTGCATTCGTCAGTACGCCTTCCCAGATCAAATCGGAGAAGACATCAATTTCCTGTTCTGCCACTTCCGGATTGGTTTCCTTTATCTTGTCCCATTCGGCTTTATCTACCGATTGAGTTGCTAAAAAGTTCGTAAATTCCGGGTGCAATTCCTCCAGCTGTTCTTTTGTTAGTCTGGTATACTTCATTTTTTTGTATTTAATTCTCAGGCGCAGCGCTAATGGGAGCAGCCATTTGTGTCAATATAAAGATATAAAAAAAGCCCTCCCGACAGGGAAGGCTTTTAGGATATTTTAAGAAATTTATGCTTGTTCAGCAACGATTTCATACGGTAAATCAACGATTACATCACGGTGTAAACGCACTGAAGCAGTGTATTTACCAGTACGTTTAACGATACCAGATGTGATGAATTTTTTATCGATAGCGTGACCGTTATTCTCTAAAATCTGAGCGATATCAGCATTAGTAACTGAACCGAATAATTTCTCACCTCCTGCTTTAGCAGTGATTTTGATCTCTAAAGCTTTGATCGCTTCTGCTAAGTTTTTAGCATCTGCAACAACTTTAGCTTCTTTGTGAGCTTTTTGTTTTAAGTTTTCAGCTAATACTTTTTTAGCTGAAGGTGTAGCTAAAATAGCAGCACCCTGAGGAATTAAAAAGTTACGACCGTAACCTGGCTTAACAGATACCACATCGTCTTTAAAACCTAAATTCTGTACGTCTTGTTTTAATATAAGTTCCATAATCTCGCCTCTTTTTTATTTTAATAAATCAGCCACATATGGCATTAATGCTAAATGACGTGCTCTTTTCACAGCTACAGATACTTTTCTTTGGTATTTCAAAGAAGTTCCTGTTAAACGACGAGGAAGGATTTTTCCTTGCTCATTAACGAATTTTAATAAAAAGTCCGGATCTTTATAATCGATATATTTGATTCCAGATTTTTTGAAACGACAATACTTTTTAGTTTTGTTAGTTTCTATATTTAAAGGCGTTAGATATCTGATATCTCCGTCTTTTTTTCCTTTTGCAGATTGCTCAATACTTGACATATAATTAAGCTTTTGTAGATTTTAATTTCGCTCTTCTTCTTTCAGCCCATGATACTGCATGCTTATCTAAACTTACAGTTAAAAAACGCATGATTCTCTCGTCACGACGGAATTCAGTTTCAAAACCAGCTAAGATCTCTCCAGCAGCTTTAAACTCAAATAAGTGATAAAAACCACTTTTCTTGTGTTGGATTTCGTAAGCTAGTTTTTTTAAGCCCCAATCCTCTTTCGCTACCATCTCTGCTCCTTTAGAAGTAAGAAAATCTTCAAATTTGCTTACTGTTTCCTTTACCTGTTGTTCAGATAAAACGGGATTCAAGATGAAAACAGTTTCATAATGATTCATAATAAAAAAATTTATTTGTTATAAAATTGGGTGCAAAAATAGTGATTTATATTTAATCTACAACGTCATTTCCCTTTTTTTACACCTACTGTACATTTTATCCCAACTCTGCTTTGTCATTCCGAACAATTTTGCTATTTTTATTACTAAAATAACCCTTTCATTTTTTTTAGAATATGAAGATAAACTGTATAGTAGTTGACGATAGTAGTATTCAGCGATTAACCATAACCAAATTAGTAAACGAAAATCCAAATTTAACTCTTGTAGGTGAATTCTCAAATGCCATTGAGGCAAAGAATTGCATCACCAACAAAAATGTAGATTTGGTTTTTCTGGACATTGAGATGCCC
This sequence comes from Flavobacterium inviolabile, assembly GCF_013389455.1. Taxonomy (NCBI): domain Bacteria; kingdom Pseudomonadati; phylum Bacteroidota; class Flavobacteriia; order Flavobacteriales; family Flavobacteriaceae; genus Flavobacterium; species Flavobacterium inviolabile. The sequence goes on from NZ_CP058278.1 coordinate 3,685,102, forward strand.
ATAATCAGCGGATTCGACTTATTAGATGGTTTAAAAGCAAAACCGCAGGTGATTTTCATTACCTCCAAAACGGAATATGCGGTCAAAGCTTTTGATTATGCTGCTACCGACTATTTACACAAACCCATTACCAGAGAACGATTTAATGTTGCTGTCAAAAAGGCGATGAACTTTGTATTGCTCGGAAAAGAAAACTCGGAGGAAGAAAGTCCTTACATCTTTATTAAAAGTAATCTCAAAAAATTAAAAATCTACATCTCCAGAATCAAATGGATTGAAGCTTACGGCGATTATGTTAAAGTGATCACCGATGAAGACAATCACCTTGTCCTGTCCACAATGAAAGCCTTTGAAAAAGAACTGCCGAAAGATAAATTCATCCGGGTTCACAAATCGTTTATTGTAAACATTGACAAGATTGACAAATTCAACAGTAAGTTTGCCGAGATTGGCACAAACAAGATCCCGTTAAGCCGAAACAAAAAAGAAGACCTGGTTAAAGCGATCGAAAATACTTAGTAATTATCGACATTAACCGTAACTTTTATCGCCCGGTACTGGGCAACCGCTTCAAAACTATTCAATATTTTTTGGATAGTTTTTTTTGTGTTTCCCAAATGGTTCTTCTGAGGAATCTTGATCAGTATGGTACGGATATATTCATTCCGGATTCTGCTGATAGCCGGTTCTTCAGGACCCAGTATCGGAATTTGCAGTGATTGGGTCAGTACGTTATACATCCACATCGAACCTTCTTTAAGCCGGTCATAATCCCGGTGTTTTAAAGTAAGCTTTATCAGTCTGTAAAAAGGCGGGTATTTAAAGTTATGCCTTTCATAGATCTGCTCTTTATACATACTGCTATAATCGTGTTCGGTAACCTGACGTATAATATTATGGTAGGGATTATAGGTCTGGATCATCACCTTTCCTTTTTTTTCACTCCTGCCCGCCCTGCCGGCAACCTGCGTCATCATCTGGAAAGCTCTTTCGTGTGACCGGAAATCAGGCTGGTTGAGCATATTGTCTGCATTCATAATACCCACCAGCGTTACATTATCAAAATGCAGTCCTTTTGCCAGCATTTGTGTTCCCACCAGAATATCGGTTTCCCTTTCCTTAAAAGCATCGATGATTTTTTCATATCCGAATTTTCCGCGTGTGGTATCCTGATCCATTCTGCCGATGGTTTTGTCCGGAAAAAGTTCTTTCAATTCCATTTCTATCTGCTCGGTTCCGAAACCTTTGGTCGACAGATCGACCGACTGGCAGGCATGGCAATGGGTTGGATTCGCAATGGTGTATCCGCAATAATGACACCGCAGCTGGTTTTTATACTTATAATAGGTAAGACTCACATCGCAACTCGGACATTGCGGCACGTGTCCGCAGGTAAGACATTCCACAAAAGGAGAATAGCCGCGCCTGTTCTGAAACAGGATAACCTGCTCGCCTAACGCCAGCACTTCTGCCATTGCTTCAATGAGCGTATCGCTAAAATGCCCTTTCATTCTTTTCCGCTTGTATTTGTCTTTGATGTCGACTAAATAAATTTCCGGCAAAAAGACTTTTCCATAGCGCTCGGTAAGATTGACCAAACCGTATTTATTGGATTGTACATTATTATAGGTCTCAAGACTTGGCGTTGCCGAACCCAGAAGCACTTTTGCCCCGTGAGCAGAAGCCAGCACAATTGCCGCATCCCTCGCATGGTATCGCGGTGCCGGATCAAATTGCTTATACGTTTGCTCGTGTTCTTCGTCAATAACAATAAGCCCCAGGTTTGAAAACGGCAGAAACAAAGCCGATCGTGCCCCGATGACAATTTTTGCTTTTTCGGAACCCTGCAACACCTGCTGCCACACCTCGATGCGTTCGTTATTGGTATATTTGGAATGGTAAACCGCTACCTGATTTCCAAAGTAAGCCGTCAGCCGGCTGACCAACTGAACCGTCAGGGCAATTTCCGGAAGCAGGTACAACACCTGTTTTTCCTGATACAGGTAAGCTTCGATCAGTTTTATATAAACTTCTGTTTTTCCCGAAGCGGTAACACCATGCAGCAAGGTAACCGCATTTTGCTGAAAACTTTCCTGAATGGCATCCAAAGCATTTTGCTGCGGAAGGCTCAGTTCAAAACCGGCATTTTCCGATTTTTCAAAATGCACCCGGTCTTCCGACAGGTAATATTCTTCAAAAATATTTTTATCAACGAGTGATTTTACGACTGTTGCCGTACTTCCTGCCGCTTCTGTCAGTTTTTTGACCGATATCGGTTTTTTATCCGTGACCTGCAACTGAAAATACTGCAACACCAATTCCCGTTGTTTAGGTGCTCTGGACAACAGCTCCAATAGTTCTGCAAGTTGTTCCTGCTGCAAAAATTCGGAATGCAGACGGATATAACGGGTTAATTTCGGTTTGTATTTTTCGGTTACTTCTTCCTGTAAGATCAAAACGTTTTTCGTCAGCATCCTGTTCAGTACCGGAAAGACATTTTTCTTTCCCAGGATTGCAACGATATCCTCAACCTTTAAAGACGATTGCTGCTGTAATGCCTGGTAAATCAGAAATTCTTCATCGTCCAGTTCTTTTTCATCAACAGCCAAATCTGTTTTGGAAGAAATGATTGTTTCGCTTTCCAGCAAAAATCCGGAAGGCAGTGCCATTTTAAAAACATCGCCGATGGCACACATATAATAGGACGCAACCCACATCCAATGTTCAATCTGCTTTTCGTTTACCAGCGGTGCTTCATCCAGAATCTGGTGAATTTCTTTTGCCTTGTACAGCAACGGTTCATTTTGATGCAGGTCGATCACTAAAGCCGTGTACACTTTGTTTTTTCCAAAAGGTACCGCCACACGCATGCCCTTTTTGATATACTGAAATTCTGCTTCAGAAACCAAATAGGTAAATGTTTTGTTTAAGGCTAATGGTAAAACGACTTCTACGAAATGCAACATGGGATAATTTTGATATACAAAGATAATGGCTATACATAAAAAAAACACTCCCGAAAGAAGTGTTTTTCACCTTATAGTACAGGTATATTTTATTTAACTCTTGACCAGGTTTGTGTTCTGCCTATTAATGATATTCCAACATATCCTCTCACATCCAGCTTATCGCTCCCGTCCAGTTTCACAGTACATTTGTACAACTTCCCTTTGTTAGGATCCAGGATTTTACCGTCGGTATATTCGTTACCGGATTTTTTAAGTCCTTTTATGATTGTCAGTCCTAAAATTGGTTTGTCTTTATCTTCACCGGAACAATCTTTACATTTGGCATTCTTTTTAGCCGGATTTAAAATCTCCACTACTTTACCATAAATCTTTCCTCCGGATTCGGTGATTTCCACAATTGATTTCGCTTCTCCGGTTTCATCATCAACCGTTTTCCATTTTCCTACCACACTTTGCGCCTGTGCTGAAAAAAGACCCAAAAATGCCACAAACAATACCGTCAAAAATTGTTTTCTCATAATTTGCTGTTTTTACGTTTTGTTAAATATATAAATTTTTTCTTTTTAATTTATTAATAGTTGCGTTTAATTCGAATCCTAATAATAAAATCATACAGTTAATCCATATATAGAACATCAATACAAGAAGTGTACCAATTGATCCGTACAATTCATTATAACGGGCAAACCGAACTACATAAATACCAAACACATAGGAAGAGATAATTACTAAAACGGTTGTAAAGATAGCCCCCGCATTAAAAAAAGGGATCTGCTTGGTTTCCCTTGTCCCGAATTTAAAAAGAAAGGAAGCCGAAACAAAAAGCATGATCAGGATAAAAGCATACCGGGCCAGCTGTATAAAGAACACATCGTCCAGCAGCAACCGGTTGGACAGTTTCTGGATAATTACTTCCGAAACCACTATCGCCGATACCGTGATTAGCAGCAGCATGGAGAAAATAATAGACAAGCCTATTGCTACCGCATACTGCCTGAAATATCCTCTTGTAATTGTAATATGGTAAGACGATTCAAAGCCGCCCAAAACCGCATTTAATCCGTTTGACATTAAAAATATCGACAAAAAGAAACCCGACGAAAGCAAGCTCTTGTAACTGTTATTCATAATATCCTTCAAAATAGCTTCTATCGCACCATAGGTATTGGGCGGAACACTATCGGACACAAACTTTAGAAAATCTTCCTGAAAACCTTCCAGCGGGATATACGGAATCAGGTTTAATATAAACAGTGCAAAAGGAAACAGTGCCATAAAGAAGCTAAAAGCAATTGCCCCGGCTCTATAGGAAAAAGCTCCTTTTGCAATACCGATTCCATACAATTCCAGCAAATCGTATAAAGACAAACCTCCAAGTCCCGGAACTTTTATTGTTTTAATAAAAGCCATAAGCTTGTTCAGTACCGGTATTTTTTCAATCTGATCTTCGATTTCTTTTGACACCTTTGTTAATTGGGATTAGGTTTGTGGATTATTTGGATGAAATATACAAATTAAATCGCTTTAAGACTCAAATCAAGATTGTAAATTGAATGGGTCAGGGCGCCGGAAGAAACATAATTAACACCGCACTCGGCATAACGGCGCACCGTTTCTTCATTAATACCGCCTGATGATTCCGTAAGGCATTTCCCTCCTATCATTTCAACCGCTTTCCGGGTATCGTCATAATTAAAATTATCCAGCAGTATCCGGTAAACTCCTTCATTCTGCAAAATTTCCTGAACTTCATCCAGGTTTCTGGCTTCTACTATAATTTTAAGATCCAGATTTTTTTCTTTTAAATAGGCATTTGTTTTTTCGATGGCTTTTGTTATCCCTCCGGCAAAATCATTGTGATTATCCTTTAGCATGATCATATCATACAAGGCAAAGCGATGGTTTTCGCCTCCGGCAATTTTTACCGCCCATTTTTCAATAGCCCTGATTCCGGGTGTTGTTTTCCGGGTGTCCAGTATTTTGGTATTGGTTCCTTCCAGCAAATCCACAAATACTTTTGTTTTGGTCGCTATGGCACTCATACGCTGCATGGCATTCAACACCAGTCTTTCGGCTTTTAAGATCGATTGCGAACTTCCGGAAACGTGAAAAGCGACATCGCCATATTTTACCGGTGTTCCGTCTTTTATAAAAACGTCCATCTGAAGTCCGGGATCAACATACTGAAATACCATTTGGGCAAATGCCACTCCTGCCAGAATCCCTTCGTCCTTTACCAGCAGTTTTGCTTTGCCTTGTGCCGTTGCCGGAATACAGGCTAAAGAACTGTGATCGCCGTCACCAACGTCTTCACGGATGGCATTGGCAATTATTAAATCTAATTCGTGCTGAAATTGTGCTTCTGAAATCATGTATCTACTATTGAGATGCTAAAATAAGGATTCATTTGAAGATTTGAAAATTTATAAGTACTTTAAGCCTTTATTAACGCTGACTCAAATGGAAAAGAAAACCAATACCTATCGCTTAAAACTGGAGTATCTTTCTGATATAAAAGGAGAAAATCCGGAAAAAGAACCGCTTGAATTTACCTTTCACAATCACGATGATATTTTCAGCATCGTTGAAATACTGACCGAAAAAGCCCTTTTTGAAAACCCGGGCGACACCACAGAATTTGCACTGGGTTTAAAGTTGTTTACCGAAGTAATGCTCCGCAATCGCAAACAGCCTCTATTTGAAGAGTTAAGTCCTGCCATTGCTGCTTTTATGAAAAAACTAAAAGCTTCCTGATTTTTTAAATTTTAATGGTAAAAATCTGTCATCGCCGCTAAAATTATGCAAAGAATTGCCTAACTTTATAGGAGCAACCGGTTCATATTTCAGACTTATGTGGCACAGCAAAAATTTAAGGCTCTACTTTGAATTTTACAAAAGTACACTGGCTATTAATCTCTTTATTTCGCTGATATGGATATTCAATAGCTTAGGGACTTTCTTTGTATCCTTTTGTACCTTCGGACTGCTGGCTGCCTTTATCTTTAAGGAGTATTACCGCAAAAACGATTACTTTTTTTATTACAATACCCATATCAGCCGGAACAGTCTTTTTCTCTTTTGCTTTATCACCAACCTGTTTGTCTGCCTAATTTTTAAAATACTGAGCTATGAAATATTGCCTTGAAGCAGATAGTATTATAAAATCCTATGATGACAAACCTATTCTTTCGGACATTTACCTGAAATGTGAAACAAACGACATCATTGGTATTCTCGGCAGAAACGGCACGGGCAAATCCACTTTATTGCAAATTCTTTTCGGCACTCTGGAAGCCGAAAATAAGTTTATCCGGATTAACAACCAGGTTTATAACGAGCCTTATAAAGAAAACGACCTCGTTGCTTTTTTGCCGCAAAACCATTTTATTCCCAATTATTTCAGCGTAGCCAAAGCGATACGCCTGTTTGTTCCCGCTGAAAAACAAAAAGATTTCTATGACGATTCGCTGATTAACGCGATTAAAAACCAGCAGATCCGGGAACTTTCGGCAGGAGAATTGCGCTATCTTGATGTACGGCTGGTTTTATTCAGCAAGGCGAAATTTGTTTTGCTGGACGAACCTTATTCCAGCATATCCCCGATGCTGATTGAAGACATCAACAACCTGATTATTACAGAATCAAAAGAGAAAGGCATCATCATTACCGACCATCATTATGAAAGTCTTTTAAAAATTGCTACAAAACTATACCTGTTAAAAGACCGGCAAACCTATCTTATACAGGACAAACAACAGCTTGTTGCCATGGGCTATTTAAACCGCAACATGCTCTGAACTGAACAATACTTTTTCCATGAACATTATCACAACAACCAAAGGCGACTTCACGATTTCAACCGACAAATCAAAACTTGATCTGACTGTTATTCATGATTATTTAGCCAACGAATCTTACTGGAGTAAAAACATTCCCAAAGAACGTATCCGGAAATCCATTGCCAATGCTTTATGTTTCGGCATTTATTATAAAGACAAACAAATCGGTTATGCCAAAGTGGTTTCCGATTTTTCAACTATGGCCTATCTGGGCGATGTTTTTGTACTGGAAGACTATCGCCGACAAGGGCTTTCCAAATGGCTGATGGAAACCATCATGTCCCATCCGGAATTAATCGGCCTGCGCCGTTGGATATTACTCACTTCCGATGCTCATGAATTGTATAAAAAATTCGGATGGCAACCTATAGCCAGCCCGGAAAAATGGATAGAGATTCACCGTCCGGATATTTTCCGGGAATCCTAAAAACAAAAAGGCAGTATTTTTCAATACTGCCTTCTTTATTATGTTTGTCGTTATTATTTTAAAATCACGTTTATACCCACATTCAGCGCTCCTCTTGAGTTCGTTACTTTAGAGAATTTATTCGTTTCATAGATTTCAGTCAAACCGACCTGCTCATCATATTCAACAAATATTTTCAGCTTATCGGTAACCGGGATCTTAACCCCTATACCGACATTCGCACCAAAGTCGGTTGTTTTAAAGAAATCTTTTACATCGTTTTTAAACCTTGTGTCTTTTGCGTTAACTAAAAAACCAACATAAGGTCCAAAATGCAGATACCAGTTTCTTTTCTTTCCAAAATGCCAGTTTGCCGTTACCGGAATGGTCAAATAGTCCAGATTAAAGTGGGTATTGTATATTACCGTTGCATGAACCGGATCGAAGGCATCATTCCCAAACAGCAGATAACCGTCATTCCATCCTTTTCTGTCATAGATCAATTTGGCTTTAACACTCCATCTATCCGAAAAGTAGTAATCTGCAGCTATACCGGCATTCCAGTTAAAACGGGCATCCGAAGTACCGTCTTTCCCTCCGATATAGGCATAATTCGCGCCGATATTTGCGCCAAATTCAACATCTCCTTTGCTCTGAGCGCCTGCATTAAAAACAAGACCGAAAACAGCAATTGCTGCAAATAATACTTTTTTCATTTTATTTTTTCAAAATTTCGGCAAAAATACTATTTAAAGCATACTTTGCAAAAAATTCACAAAATAGTATTACAAAAATCAGACAGCTTTTAAGGCTTCCACAAACAGGTCGATATCTTCTTTAGTATTGTCATGACCTAAGGAAATGCGAAGGCTCGGTTTTTTAATGGCTTCATCAGAAAGAATCTCCGCCAGTACATGAGAAGGTTTGATACTTCCGGATTGGCATGCACTTCCTCTGGAAACAGCAATTCCTTTCATATCGAGATTAAACAGTATCATCGCTGTTTTATCGTCCGAAAACGGCAGCAGCACATTCACAATATTATAAAATCCTTTTTCGCTTCCGTTTATTCCGGTTTCCGGAAAGGCTTCCTTTAACGCCGCTATCAGATAGTTTTTCAAGTCAGTGATATGCTGTTGTTCCGCTTCAAGGTTTGCATACGAAAGCTCCAGGGCTTTTGCCATTCCGGCAATCTGATGAACAGCTTCCGTTCCGGCACGCAGTCCTTTTTCCTGTTCCCCGCCAAAAAACAAAGGCTGAATTCCGGTATTTTTCCGGATAAAAGCAAAACCGGCTCCTTTTGGTCCGTGGAATTTATGAGCGCTGCCAACAATAAAATCAACCGGCAGCGTTTGCAGATCGAACGTTGTTTTCCCTACCGACTGTACGGTATCGGAATGAAAATAGGCTCCGTATTGTTTGCAGATGCGTCCTGTCCGCTCCAGGTCAAGTACCGTTCCTATTTCGTTATTTACATGCATCAGGCTAACCAACGTTTTTTTATCCTGCGCGAGTAAATCGCTCAGATGGGTATAATCGATCTCACCATTCGGCAAAATACTGACATAATCCACCGCAACAGCATATTCTTTTTGAACAGCCGCCACGGCATACAAAACTGCATGGTGTTCTATTTTAGAGGTGATAATCCGTGTTACTCCCAAATCCCTTACTGCCGAGCGGATAATCCAGTTATCGGCTTCCGTTCCGCAGGACGTAAAGATAATTTCCTGCGCATTGGCATTTAGCTGTTTTGCAATGGACTTCCGGGCTGTTTCCAGCAATACTTTGGCACTACGTCCAAAACTATGTGTCGAGGACGGATTCCCGTAATCTTCCGCTAAAACTTTTATCATTTCCTGAACCACTTCCGGTCTGACCGCCGTAGTAGCCGCATTATCCAGATAAACTTTTTTCATAACTAAATCTCTAAATGTTTTTTATTGCGCTTAAAAAGCAGTTTTTCATTAAAAACCACAATGGAAACCAAAATTAAAAAATAGGCGGTCAGCTGTAAAAGACTCACCTGTTCTTTAAAATAGAAAATCGCGAGCAGGAAATTGATGATCGGGTTGATATAGATCATGATTCCTACCGTTGCGGAACTTACTCCTTTGAGCGCATACAAATTTAAGAACAATGGTATAATGGTAAACAGCACTACAATAATGAGCAGGCAAATGTAAAACAAGCCTTCCGTTGGCAGTACGCCGCTGTATTTCGGGTAAAACGGCAGCATGATGCTTCCCGCTACCAGCAGCTGAATGTTCAGCAACAGGAATTTGTCTATTTCGCTGTTTTTTCGCTGGCTCACCAGATACAGGGCATAAGTAGCCGCCACGATCAGGCTGAAAAAGATATCCATAAAATGATTATAGGACAACAACACGCAGCTGAAAACACTGATTCCTACCGCCGCCCACTGCCACTTACTCAACTTTTCTTTCAGTATAAAATAGGCAAAAACGGTGGTTAGGATCGGGCATACCATATAGGCAAACGAGGCCGCCTTTACACTAACGTGGTTCATCACAAAAATAAAAAAGAACCAGTTCGCCATTAGCAATATCGATCCGCCGAACGTCAGAAACAATATCTGCCGCTTGTGGTTGGGCAGCATATTTTTAAAGTCCGACCAATTCTGCTTTACAACATTACCGCGAAACACCACATTAACGACCGTCATTAAAATTACTCCGAGGAAAACACGGTAAAATAATATATCAAGCGACGGGTAATGATGAATGGGTTTTAATCCTAAACTGAAGAATCCCCAGATCAAAAAGGCTACAAAAGCAGCCAGGTAGTATTTTGTTGTTTTCATCAGAAAATAAAATTCGGAGCAAAGGTACTAATTTCCCCTGCTCCGAATTTTATTTTATCTTTTTCTTAATCTTTATTAATGGGCACCTTCAATTTCTATGGAATCCACGTCGATCTTTTGTTTCGCCAAAATGGATTTTACAATGATGGCGAAGAATGTCAGGTAGGCAAAGCAGATTACCGGGATAATATAGGAATTGTGAATCCCGATAATATCGGCCAGTTTTCCCTGGATCGGCGGAATGATTCCGCCTCCTAAAATCATCATGATTAAAAAGGCTGAACCCTGTGCGGTATATTTCCCTAATCCCATAATGGAAAGGCTGAAAATGGCCGGCCACATGATACTGCAGGCCAATCCTCCTGCCAGGAAAGCATAAATGGCGATCGTACCTTCCGTAAGCAATCCGGTTAGCATCGCTACTAATCCGATACAGCCGAAAATCATTAAGGTTCTTGCCGGTTTGTCTTTACTCAAAAAGAAAGCGGCAATCTGTACGAATACGCAAACCACATAATAATACAACGGCGACATATCTTTTTCTGCCAGCGTATTCACGCCGATGATAATGGAGAATGCAAGCAACGGCACAACAATGAGCGCCAGATTCTTTTTATTTCTACTCAGGTTAAAAACGCTGATGGCGCCTGCCCAGCGGCCAATCATCAGGCTTCCCCAATACATGGAAATATAAGGGGCAATTTCGGAAGACTGGTGTTTCCCGAATTCCGGCAGTTTTAACAATTCTCCCAGGTTACTCCCGATAGCCACTTCGACACCCACATAGGTAAAGATGGCCAGCATTCCTAAAACCAGCTGCGGGTACTGCATCGCGCCCCAGCCTTCACTGCTTTTTTTGGCATTTCTTTTGGCCAGCAGCAATCCGCCTACAATCACAACCAGTGCTCCGGAAAGCCAGTACATTCTGGTTTTCTCCAAAGCCGATTTTAATTCATGGGCTTCCGTTTCTATGTTTTTAATAACACTTTCTGCCAGAGCAGCATTGTCATCAATCGAAATATTTGATTTTACGTTTTTAATTTCTTTTTCCAACGATTCAATTTTCAAAGCATCATCACTTTTGTAGCTATTGAAAACCGGGATAAACATCACCGCCAGAAGTACCGTCATGACAACCAGTGTACGGATCGCTTTGTTGGCTTTTTCCATCGGTTCGTCAGATATACCGGCCGGAACCTTTTTGGAAAAATAGAACAATGCCGCAGCCGCTAAAAATAAAAGCCCTACACAGATGTAAAGCACGATTACCTTGTCCAGTTCCAGATGCTTGATCTGATCGTCTGTAATTGACGCTGTAGTACCAAATAAAGCCAGTCCTACGACTATGGGACCGATAGTTGTTCCAAAGGAGTTAATTCCTCCACCTAAGTTCACCCTGCTTGCCCCTGTTTTCGGGTTGCCCAGTGAAATGGCAAAAGGGTTGGCTGCCGTTTGCTGCAATGAAAAGCCCAGCGCAACGATAAACAAGCCCACCAGCATTCCCAGATAGACATTACACTGTACCGCTATTATCATGGCTCCCGCTCCCAAAGCAGAGAACAATAATCCGTAGACAATACTCTTTTTATAACCCCAGTTCCCAACGATATCCTTTCCTTTTGAAGCACCAAAAATAAATAAGAGCAAAGCGCCCAGGTAATACGCCGTATAAAAGGCAAAATCAATTAGCTGGGACTGGAACTGATCTAATGAAAAATAATTTTTACAAAAGGGAATAAAAATGCTGTTTCCAGCCGCTATAAAACCCCAGAAAAAAAATACCGTAATAAGGGTATAAAGAGCCGGATAATTGGTCTTAGTTGGTGATACTTCCATATATACAGGAACTTGGTTGGTTAGTTATTAGGATTTCAAATATAACAATTAAGTTGAATTTGATTCAATCCGCTTAGTAGTAAATGTAAAAAAAGTTACTTTTGTTACAAATTCTATGATAAAATGAAAAAAATATTTGGAGCATTTGTATGCCTGTTTTTATTGAACGGATGTGACGATGGCGATATCGTTGTTGAAACTTTTGATTTTGGTAGCAGCAGCATCCAGAAATGCAGCAACAGTACGGACACCCAGACCATTCTTACCAGAACCAACAAAAACCAGCTAATGCTGATCAATGTGGCGGCTTCTAATTTCAAGAACCAGGAAACTGTGGCCGGCACCCCGATAACCATTACCACAACCGGATCGGAAATCATATACCGTTCCTACAGTGACGATGTTACTTCTGCAGCGGTTTGCTCGACCATTCCTCCGGTAAGTCCGGTAGTAGCGGAAGAATACCGGGTGCTTCCCGGCGGTACAATCGAGATCGTAACATCCATGCTTCCGAATGTAAATGCGTCATCATTAGCAACAAGCGTTAGCTATAACCACCAGATAAAATTCAAGAACGTACAGTTTTCAAACGGGGCTTCCACGATCTCTTTCCAGGAATATCTTTTCGGTACCTATACCCCGACCACTAATACGCTTTCGTTCTCTTTCACCGATCCGACCATCAAGAACTGTACGGATAATAAGATCTTCCTGCAAAGCAGCAACCAGGCCTTATTATTGGATTTACCGGCAGCTTCCTATCCGAGTGACGCAGGAACACAAACCATTACTTTAGACGGAACCAACAGGGCAATATACCGACTTTATACAGGAGGTGCTGCTGCCGATTATACTACCGATTTAATCTGCTCCGGTACTCCGGCAACTCCTATCATGCTGAGTGAAGAATGGATCGCCAACGAAGGTACTGTTACCATAGTGACCACTGCTATTTTTGGAGTGGACAACACGACAATAATCGGTTACAAACACAATATCAAATTCACCAATATCCGATACAAAAAAGGAAGTCAGTCGTTCCTGCATCCGGAATATACCTTTGGTGACTACAGAACAAATTAAGACAAAAGTATTCTAATTATACTAAAAAGCCCAAACATGATGTTTGGGCTTTTTTATTGCTTAGCGGTTTGCGTTTTGCTTGAAATAAACTTCCGTTGCGCCTAATCCGTACTTCTGATAATCGGCATCCTGAAACACGATATTGTCGTATCGTCCCAAAAGAAAATCCAGTTCTGCTTTCAGGATCCCTTCGCCTACACCATGAATAAAAACGATCCGCGGTATCCTGTTTCGCATCGCAAATTCAATTTGTCTTTTTGCCGTTTCCGTCTGTAATGTCAGAATATCATAGTTCGACATTCCTCTTTTAGACGGCACCAGTTTTTCGATATGCAAATCGATTTCCAGTACAAAATCATCCTTCTTAGAACGCTTTTCCTTAACAAAAGAACGCTTTTTAGGCAGCTCTTTCTCCTTCAAAACGGCATCTAAAGTCTGACCTGAATTAAACACCTCTAATTTACTGGAATTATTTATTTTAACCAATTCGTTGACAAAATATGTCATCGTGAATCCGTCGGTAGTTTCCACTATAATCTGCTCTTTTTGGAATCCTACAACTACTCCGTTTATGTTGTCGTCGAGCACGGCAACCTGGTCCCCTATGTTAAACATCCTCTTCTTCTCTTTCCTGATTTTCACTTGGCACTTTAGCCATCAGCCGCATCATCCCGTAAAAGAAAATAACCACGGCTATAACCTGAATCCAGACATTGGGATGTGGCTGCGTTTGTTCGTACAGTCCCCAGCCTCCCATTCCAAACATTACTATTATAAAAATTGTTTTCATCGCTATTAGTTTACTTTTTCAAAAATAGGAAACTTTACAAACACCGCATCTCTTTTCGGCCGAATATCTTCCGGCGCTCATTTTCCAAACAGCAGCACCTTCCTATTCTTTTCAAAACAACACCAACAACATTCTATTCTACATTTCCGATACAGCCATAAAAAAAGGTCCGCTTAGCGGACCTTTATATTATTTTTCAAACTGTTTTAAAGTGTCTGTAATGATTCGGACACAGTCCAGCAGCTGCTCTTCATTCATGACCAAAGGCGGTGCAAAGCGAATGATATTTCCATGCGTTGGCTTAGCCAATAATCCGTTATCGCGTAATGCCAAACAGATGTTCCAGGCGGTATCACTTTCTTCCGTATCGTTAATTACAATAGCGTTCAACAGCCCTTTTCCTCTTACTAAAGTACAGATGCTGCTTGTGGCAATATAGTCATTCATTTTAGCGCGGAACAGGTCTCCAAGTACCGCTGCATTTTCGGCAAGCTGTTCTTCTTCCACTACCGTTAAAGCAGCAATAGCGACAGCGGCTGCAATCGGGTTTCCACCAAAAGTAGATCCGTGCTGTCCCGGTTTGATCACATTCATGATCGCATCATTTGCCAATACTGCCGATACCGGATAGGCACCTCCGGAAAGGGCTTTTCCTAAAATCAGCACATCCGGTTTTACATTTTCATGTTCAACAGCCAGCAGTTTACCTGTACGGGCAATTCCGGTCTGAACCTCATCGGCAATAAACAATACATTATGCGCTTCACACAATGCTTTTGCTTTTGCAAGGTAACCTTCGGACGGTACATATACTCCTGCCTCCCCCTGAATAGGTTCTACAAGGAAGCCAGCAACGTTTTTAGTCGATTTTAAAGCGTTTTCCAGCGCAGTGATGTCATCGTAAGCAATTTTAATAAATCCTTCCGTATACGGCCCGAAATTCTTTCTGGCGTTCTCATCATTCGAAAAAGAGATAATCGTAGTGGTTCTTCCGTGAAAATTGTTCTCGCAAACAATTATCTGCGCTTCATTTTCGGCGATTCCTTTTTTCTCATAAGCCCATTTTCTCGTTAGCTTCAAAGCCGTTTCCACAGCTTCAGCCCCGGTATTCATAGGAAGTACTTTGTCGAAACCGAAATAACCGGTTACAAATTTCTCGTAAGCTCCTAACTTATCATTATAAAATGCTCTTGACGTTAACGCCAGCGTTTGCGCCTGCTCTGTCATGGCACTGATAATTTTAGGATGGCAGTGTCCCTGATTAACCGCAGAATATGCCGATAAAAAATCGTAATATTTTTTACCTTCAACATCCCACACAAAAACACCTTCTCCTCTGTTTAACACTACCGGAAGCGGGTGGTAGTTGTGCGCTCCGTGTTTATCTTCCAAAGCAATCGCTTCGGCTGAACTCATTTTTTCTATAACTGACATTTTCAATTTAGTTTGTTTGCTATATCTTACATTCCTTCTTTTTCAGGAGAGAAATCATCCTATAGAGTTGTGCAATTTACTAATTCTATTTTAAAAAAGTAACACAAAACAGAATCTTTAATGTGTAATTATAACAATTCAATCGTTTATTTGTGTTTTTTATAACAAATAAAACTATTGCTAAAACGGCGTTTGAAATATCATAGAAATGCTGTCCGTTTACATCATCACCTCATCGGCACTTGGTCCGTAACTTCCCGGAATAGGAATATTCAGCAGGCGAAGGTAAACTCCCAGCTGGGCACGATGGTGTACAATCTGGCTGTAGCTCATCCGGATTACTTCATATTTGGAAGAAGTACTGTAAATCTGTTCACCGTTTCGCAGGGTCCATTCTTCCCAGAATTCTTCTTCATCTGTTGCCACCAGCGACTGCTCTCCTTCTTTTAAGGATTTTTCAAAAAACGCCAGTAGCTCTTCCGTATTTTTAACATCCTGGGATTCATACGGATTGTTCGCAAAATCAAGTTCGTTGGTGTTCAGCACCATGTTTACCCATGCCGGAAGTTCGGCTATATGGGCAGCCAGTACTTTCATTTTCATACTTTTCGGATGTGGCTGCCAGTCCAGTTTTTCTGTTGGCACACAGGATAACATTTTTCTGGTTGTTGCCGCTTCCTGCGCCATTTCGTCTTGTAATAACGTGATTAGTTTCATGATTGTTTTGCTTTTATTGTTTAACAATACAAAGGAACAACCGTGTTGTGACAACAGTGTGTCAGTAGATTTTTAAGAAATTATTTTTTTTGAAGAATTTTTTCGGCAAGCTCTATAATCCGTTCATTCAGCGATGCCGGCTCTATGATTTCGGCATAATCGGCAAACATAATATACCAGCGGGCAAAGCCTTCATACAGCGAATCGGTTAAAAAAGTCATCTCTATTTCATTTCCTTTTATAACCTCACTAACAAAACCGTAATAGTGTTTTCGTTCCTGCAGGTACATGGCAATGTTTTTATCGACTTTTATAATTACCCGCTCCCTTCTGAAATTGAGATCCTGTTTTTTCTGTTCCTGGTATTTTTGAAGCGAAGCGTGTTCCATACGGAATATTTCTTCCGTCAGGAAAATATCCACCATTCTGTCGGCTCTGAAATGGCGGTAGGCATTCCGGTAATGGCAATATCCCACCGTATACCAGTATTCATTTTCATAATAAATTCCGATGGGTTCCATCAGCCTTTCCGTATTTTCTTCGTTTCCGAAAGCCCGGTACGTCATTTTTACGATCCGCTTTTCCGATATGGCTTTCAGCAGCACATCCAGACTGTTGCCGGGTGCCGTATTATTCTTTTTCTTTTCCCGAACATGAATGTGACGCTCCAAACCTTCAACCAGTTCCTTTTCACTTCCTCTTAAAACGGATTTGATTTTATACATCGCCGACTGAAAATTGTTCTGAACTGCCGAATCGGAAAGTTTTTCCATTAGTTTCTCTGCCGTTATAAAAGCCATTGCTTCCTCCTGCGTGAACATGACCGGAGGCAAGCGGTAACCGTCCACAATGGAATAGCCCACACCGGCTTCCCCGTATAACGGTACTCCGGCTTCTTCCAGTGTCCGGATATCCCTGTACACCGTTCTTAAGCTAATATCAAATCTATCGGCAAGATCCTGAGCCTTTACAACTTTCCTGGATTGCAGCTGGATTAAAATCGCGGTAATACGGTCAAAACGGTTCATAACAACACTTTAGTTGTCAAAAATAAAACAAAGAAAGCCGACAGCAAATTTTTATTTTAAGAATCATCCGGCAGGTTCCTCCTGCACCACCGCTAACACTCCTTTCACAATTTATTAACAAAAATTTACTTCATAAAAAGCAATAGTAACATTTTGAGAATATTTCGATGTATTTATGCTAACACAGCATGTTTAAGTTTGCCGGGTCTAACACAAAAACAAAAACACATGAAAATTAACAAAAGTATCCTGAGCCTTGCCGTGCTTACAGCCATGCTGTCGTGCAACTCAGACGATGAAACAACAAACGATACGGGCAGCAACACTTCCCCTATTGAGTTAAAGAATTATTCCATTACTCCGGCGCTTATTAAAAACATGCCGGGCTTCCCTTCCTTACAGACATTTGCTCTTTTTTCAAGTGAAGATACGTTTATCAACACTCCCGGTTATGTTTTCGGAGGTTCTGCAGACGGTTCCGGTTTATTTAAAAACAGCGACGGTACCTTTACATTCCTGGTAAATAACGAAGATAACTTTGCCGTTTCCAAAATCACGTTCGACAATCATTTCAAACCGGTAGCCGGAGAGTATGTATTGAATTCCAACGGTGCCGGAAACAGATTGTGTTCTGCTTCACTGGCAACTCCTGAAATCCACGGATTCGGACCTTTATTCTTAACAGCCGGAGAAAGCGGCGCCGAATCGCAAATCATCGGGATCACTCCTTTTGACACTAAAGCGAACAACAGCACACCAAGACCTTTAGCTGCTTTGGGAAGATGGAGTTCCGAAAATGCCGTTCCGTTACCTAAAACTGCCTATTCCGGGCAAACCGTTATTTTAATCGGGGATGACGATTCCGGAACTTACGGCGGTCAGTTCGTGATGTATAAAAGTACTACCGGAGATCTAAACAACGGAAAAGTATATGTTATGAAAAGAACGGATGAGAATATGGTGGAAAGAAACATGACCGAAGGCAACTCTTATGCCGTACAGTTTGTTGAAGTTCCGAATGCCAAAACAAATACCGGCGACCAGAACAACATCCTTTCCCAAACACTGAAAGCCATTCCTTTCGGACGTGTGGAAGATATTGATTACAGAAAAGAAGCCGGAAAAGAGCGTGAAGTATATTTCAACGTTACCGGACAGGATAATTCCGGTGCAAATGCCGATTATTCAAGATCTAAATACGGTCGTGTTTACAAATTGGTTTTAGACCAGAACAACCCGTTAGCAGGTCAGTTGACTTTGGTTTTAGACGGTGACAACAGACAGGGAAAAGCCAAAAAATTCCAGAATGTGGATAACATCTGCGTTACTAAAAACTTTGTGTACCTACAGGAGGATTCAAACGGTTATGGCGATGAGACCCACGATGCCTACATTTATCAGTACAACATTGCTACCGGTGAGTTAAAAGAAGTATTCGAACTGGATCACAAACGCAACGACCCGACGAACAAATACCTTAGTGCCAGCTCGGCTTTGGGTTCATGGGAATACGGTGCTTTAATTGATGTTTCCGATGTTATCGGGATTCCGGACACTTTTATGCTAAGCATCCAGACACACAGCTGGAAAAAAGATGCTTTTAAAGGTGTAGACGGCGGAACGGTTCGTCCGAATGAAAATCAGGGCAGTCAGGTAATCTTAATTAAAGGCCTACCAAGATAATCACTACAATTTTTATATAAAAAACATTAGGAATGCAGACCCGTTTTGCATTCCTAATTTCAATTATACCATTATGAGAAATTTGCTTATTCTTATTAATCTGCTCTTCCTTTTTACCGCCTGCAACAATTCGACGCCGAAACCGCTCATTGCCACCGAAAAAACACAGCATTTTTTAAAAACACAGTATGCTGTTTTTGCCACCGATGTAAAAGCACTTCAAAACCTGGCACTCAAAAACAGCAGCGCTAACGCCTTAAAAAAGCAATTCAAAAAAGCCCGTCTGAGCTATAAAAACGTGGAAAGCCTGGTAACGTTCTATTATCCGGAAGCTTCCAAAACAATAAACGGGGCGGCGATTGACAAAAACGACGTACACGAAACCAGCAGAAAGGTAGAAGAAGCCACCGGTTTCCAGAAAGTAGAAGAAGAGTTGTTTACAGACGCCATCAACAAACCGGAACTTCAGAAACAAATCGGGATCCTGAACGGAATTGTTCAGTCGCTTAAGGATGATTTTTCCAATTTAGAGCTAACCGACAGCAATGTTTTTGAAGCCCAGAAATTACAACTGCTCCGCATGATGAGTCTGGGAATCACCGGATTCGATTCGCCGGTTGCCTTCCATTCGTTGCCGGAAACCAAAGCAACACTGCAAAGTATTCATGCCATAATGGCCCTGTACACCAACAGTACGCAGCTGGACAGCATTATTGCAAAAAGTACAGCCTATATTGACCAAAACACAGATTTTAATCTTTTTGACAGGGCTACTTTTATTGTAACGTACTGCATTCCGGTTTCGAAAGAGATCCATACCATCCAGAAACAGCTGCAAATCAAGAACAATCCTACTCCAACAGCCCTCAACTTTAACAATCCTACCGTTTTTGACGAAGGCGCTTTTGACGTCAACTTCTTTGCCCCGGCATCCAACAAAAATCCTTCCGATGCCCAGAAAGATCTGGGAAAACAGTTGTTTTTTGATCCTATATTAAGCGGTAACAATAAAGTTTCCTGTGCCAGCTGCCATATTCCGGATCAGGCTTATGCCGATCATAGAACAAAAGCCGTGGAAAGCAATTCCCTTTCCCGGAACACGCCTACCTTATTACAATCGGCTTACCAGAATGTACTTTTCCTGGACGGCCGCGTTACCTATCTGGAAGATCAGGCAAGGAATGTAATCAACAACAAGGATGAAATGCATGGCAGTTTTGCCAATGCCCTGGCGAAAGTAAAGAACAGTACGGTTTACCAATCCGGGTTTAAAAAAGTATTTCCGGAAACTACTGAAATCAGCGAGCAGAATCTCTTAAGATCGTTAGCGTCCTATGTTCGTTCCTTATCGAAACTGGATGCTAAATTTGACAACTACCTGAGAGGAAAAACGACCTTAACCGCAAGTGAGAAAAACGGTTTTAATCTTTATATGGGAAAAGCAAAATGTGCTACCTGCCATTTCTTTCCTTTATTCAACGGAAGCGTTCCTCCTTTTTATAATGAAACAGAAAGTGAAGTTCTGGGTGTCCCGTCGAGAAACGTTACGGCAAACGCTGTAATCGATCCGGATATGGGAGAATTCCTGATCACGAAAGCACCGTTAAAAAAGTATGCTTTTAAAACGCCTACTGTACGGAATGCAGCGATCACATTTCCTTATATGCACAATGGTGTATACAACACACTGGAAGAAGTAATTGATTTTTATAACCGGGGCGGCGGTGCCGGAATTGGCATTACTGTTGACAACCAGACCCTGCCACCGGATGAATTGCATTTAACGAAAGAAGAGATTAAAGACCTGACCGCTTTCCTGAAAACGTTAAACAATCCGCTAACGGCCCGGAAGCATTAACCTTTTCTGGCTTCAAAAAGTGCCACCAGTTTGGTAACGGTATTCCAGTTTCTTGAGGTTGCCGTTACTTTTAACCGGTTTTCAATCCAGTTATTGGTCATTTTGGAATTACCGGCATTATTGTGATAGCATAGATACAATGCACGGTCGCCCATTGTAAACGTATCGGGATGTACGAAAGAGGCATCCAGTTTTCCAACATTTTCTTGTTGCGGCACTTCCGCTAAAAAGGCAACATACAGTTGTTTTAATCCGATAGCTGCATCGGCCAAAAACGGATTATTCGTAAAAACCTTTTTCAATCCGGCTTCCGATATAGCCACAACCGTAACCTGAAAACCGTATTTATCCAACAGCAGCGCTGCCACCTGTTGCTCTACCACATTCGGATCGGCTTCGGCAGTGGTTACAAAAACATTACCACTCTGTATATAGGTCTGTACATTCTGAAAACCATTATCCGTGAGGTGGTTTCGCAGCTCTTCCATTTTGATAAGCTTCTGCCCGGAAACATTGATCCCTCTGAGTAAAACTAAATGATTATACATGCTGGCTTCTTTTTTTGAGAATTAAGGTAAAACGGGAACCTTTATCGATTCCTAAGCTTTCGGCATAAATGGTACCGCCATTGCGTTCGATTATTTTTTTGCACAAATATAGTCCGATACCGGTGGATGATTCTTTTTGGGTCCCCACACGCGCCTGTTTGGTGAATTTATGAAACAATTCGTCTTTTTTAGCCGGTTCAAATCCCATTCCGTTGTCGACAACCACAAAAACAACACTGTCGTTTTCTTCCATGACCGTTAAATAAATCTCGGAATCCGGATAGGAAAATTTAATGGCATTATCCACCAGGTTTATCAACACCCGCTGCAGGTATTCTTCTTTTATCAGCAAAGCCACCGCATCCGTTTCATTATTAATGATCAGGTGGATTCTTTTGTTGTCCAGTTTCTGATTCAGTACTTTTCCAACAAGCTGTAAAATTTCATCCAGCTCATATTCGTGTAATTCCAGCGTGGATCTGGAAATCAGTTCTTCTTCTTTCAGTAATAGTATAAAGCTTTCCAGAAACTCAAACTGATGGGTGGTCGATTCCAGGATCAGTTCGGCATAACCCCTTACTTTCTCCGAAGGCTCTTCTTCCAGTATAAACTTTGATAAAAACTGCGGTGTGGTGGCAAAATTCCTCAGATCGTGTGAAAGCAGGTAAATCAGATCCTTTTTTTCATTCAGCAAATCTTCATTTTCGTTAATCCGCATTTGCAGATTGCTTAGCAGCAGTCCTACTTCATCGGTATATTTTGTGGGCAATGACGGAATAACACCTTTTTCACTGTAGTCCAGAAGTGATTTCGAAGCGATTTCTATAGGGGTAACCAGTTTTTTCAGTATCCATAAGGTGGCTCCGGTTGCCAGTAAGGTTAATATTAGTGTAACGCTAAAAACGGTTATTACCGAGATGTCTTTAGGACCGAAAAGAATATAAACGACGATACCAATCAGCGGAATATGAATCCCGAGAAAGGCTATAAAAAGGAATTTTAAGGCATAGCTTTTCCTTAAAAAGGGTATCTTAGATAATCGCGTATACAATCTCATTTTATACCTTAATATATTAGGAGGTTTACCACTCAAATGTAAGTAATCTTATTCATACAAGATAATCCCTTTGATAAAAAAATATAGTTTTATACTTTTCAAAACACAACAATCCTTATTTTTGCCGTATGGGAAGAAAAAGAACAGACAAAATCGTTTTTGATACAGTAAAAGTCCTTGATGCAGGTGCAAAAGGCGTTTCGGTTGCGAAAGCTCCCGATGGAAAAGTAATTTTTATTCCAAATGTTGTTCCGGGTGACGTTGTTGATGTACAGACATTCAAAAAACGTAAATCCTATTATGAGGGAAAAGCCATAAACTTTCACGAATATTCCGAACACCGTGTGGAACCTGTTTGTGAGCATTTTGGTGCTTGCGGTGGTTGCAAATGGCAGAATATGAACTATGACCGCCAGTTGTTCTACAAAAATCAGGAAGTTTATAATAATTTAAAAAGAATCGGAAAAATTGAGTTACCCGATTTCGAGCCGATATTAGGTTCGGAAAAGCAGTTTTTCTACCGTAATAAAATGGAGTTCTCCTTTTCCAATTCCCGTTGGTTAACGGAAAAAGAGATTCAGAGTGAGGAAGACTACAGCAATCAGAATGCTTTGGGCTTCCATATTCCGAAAATGTGGGATAAAATCCTGGACATCAGCAAATGTCATTTACAGGAAGATCCTTCCAATGCCATCCGTAATGAAATCAGGCAATTTGCCAACGAGCACAACATGCCGTTTTTCAATCCCCGAAATCACGACGGGCTATTGCGTACGCTGATGATCCGTACCGCTTCGACCGGTGAGATCATGGTATTGGTACAGTTTTTTGAAGAAGACCAGGCACAGCGCGAGTTGTTGTTGAACTTCCTTGCCGAACGTTTTCCGGAAATTACTTCCTTACAGTATGTGATCAACAGTAAAGCCAACGACACTTTATACGACCAGCATATCATCCTTTATAAAGGAAGGGATTATATCCTGGAAGAAATGGAAGGGTTAAAATTCAGCATCAATGCGAAATCCTTTTACCAGACCAATTCCGATCAGGCATACGAGCTATACAAGATTACCCGTGAGTTTGCCGGACTAACCGGAAACGAACTGGTATATGATTTATATACCGGAACCGGAACCATTGCACAGTTTGTTTCCAGACAGGCCCGAAAAGTAATTGGTGTGGAAGCCGTTCCGGAAGCCATTGCCGATGCTAAGGAAAATGCCAAACGCAACGAAATTACGAACTGTGATTTCTTTGTGGGCGATATGAAAGTTGTTTTCAACGAAACCTTTATTGCTACACACGGAAAACCGGATGTGATTATCACCGATCCGCCTCGTGACGGTATGCATAAAGATGTGGTGGAGCAAATTTTAAAAATCGCACCGGACAAAGTGGTTTACGTGAGCTGTAACTCGGCTACACAAGCCCGTGACCTGGCTTTAATGGATGAAATGTATACGGTTACCCGTGTTCGTCCGGTTGATATGTTCCCGCAAACGCACCATGTGGAAAATGTAGTACTTTTGGAAAAACGTTAATCAATTTTTGATGAAAAAAATTAAAACATTATTAGTTGCTTTTATCGTCGCAAATGCTTTCTGGAGCTGCGAAAAGGATGATATCTGTGCCGATGGAACACCAACGACACCGAGCGTTGTAATTGAATTTTATGATAAAAACGATCCTACTGTTTTAAAAAGCGTTACCAACCTGAGAGTAATAGCTGATGGTATGACGGAACCGATAATCTTTAATGCTACCGGAAACGAAGATACAAAGTATCTGACCACTGCCAATAAGATCAAGATTCCGCTAAAGACAACCGAGGATATTACGTCCTATCATTTTACCCAGAATGCGGCCAATCCCGCTATAAGCAATGAAGACCACATGGTTTTTAATTATTCCAGAACCGACCAGTATGTATCGAGAGCCTGCGGATATAAAACCACGTTCAAGCTGGCACCTAATAATCCGGTAATTCCGGAAGGAGACACCGACAAATGGATCTCCAATATCGTAACTGTACAATCTAATATTGAAAACCCAAATGAGACACACCTTAAAATATATTTTTAGTATTCTTTTTGTGTGGACCTCACTGGCATCATTTGCACAGGATTCCATCCCTAAAAAAACAGAGCGTTACGGTATTCGTGTGGGAGCCGATTTAAACAGGCTGGCCCGCTCTTTTTACCAAAAAGACTACCGGGGTTTTGAGATTGTGGGCGATTACCGTTTGTCAAAAAAGATATTCCTTGCCGGCGAAATCGGAAATGAAGACCGTACAGAAGCCGAAAGTCAGTTGAATTATACCACTAAAGGCAGTTATTTTAAAGTTGGTTTCGATTTTAATGCCTATGAGAACTGGCTGGATATGGAAAACATGATCTATGCAGGGGTGCGTTATAGTGTGAGTACTTTTAGCCAGGAATTAAACACCTATGCTATTTATGACACCAATCCTTATTTCGGACAGACCATAGTAGCACCGGGGCAAAAGTTTGACGGTCTGACGGCACATTGGCTGGAAGTGGTTGCCGGTGTTAAAGCCGAAATCTTTGACAACCTGTTTTTAGGTTTCAGCGTCCGACTGAACTATTTAGCATCAAACAAAAAACCGGAAGGATTCGACAACCTTTATATTCCCGGATTTAACCGAACCTATGAAGGGAATTTCGGTGCCGGATTTAATTATACCGTTTCCTATTTTATACCGCTGTATAAAACGGCGAAGAAAACGGCGGAAACGAAAAAGAAATAATACAGCGTTTACAGTACAGATGATACTAAAAAGGGGAATGGTAATACATTCCCCTTTTTTTAGATCAATCTCCGAACAGTTACCTCATCTACCTGCTACACCAATAAATGGTTTACCAATCCGGCTTCCATTTTTCTAACAGGCTTTTGGGTACGGTTACTTTTTTATAAATTTTGCCCGAATAATTTTTATTCAGCATTTTCAGAGTATCATTTTGAATTGTTCCTTCGCTATCGCTAATATATAATGTACAATCCCCTATAGTGGCTATCCTGATTTTGAGAACCTTTCCGTTCATATTATAATAGCCCATTTTTGCTTTTACCGGATTAAAAAAGTCTCTTTGTAATGCTAATGTATCTGTCTTTGGAATAATAAACACTCCCAATTTACCATCCTGGTAAAATTTCAGATAGGAAACATAAGGGTAACTATTATTCACATCCTTTTCATAATATGTGTATTCTTTTGTCAGGCTGTTAATATTGAAACCGGCTTCTGCTTTATACAAAGCCATAGTATCAATTTTACTATAGTCGATGGTACTATTTTTCAATTTAGCAATTGCTTTCCTCGGCAGTCCATAATCTGACAATTTGCCATTATAGCAACAGCCTGAAACAGTCAACAGCAGTATAAAGGCCACCGACACTCTGGTTACCATGATGTAAATATATTTTGTGTTCTATACTGACCATAGCCTTTCCAGTCCCATGACTGGTTTTCAAACCCCATTTGTCTTTTATCAAAAATAGATTTCCCGTTAAACCATGGTATTCTAAGGTTATGTATCGCCTGATCCTGAATAGCATGACGAATGTGCTCGCTATTCACTCCAACTCTATACCCTTTATAGCCTACAGTGAGCGCGCCAAGTCTGTATTTTGGTCCTTCTTCTTTTGCTAATCCATTAGGCATTCTTCTGCCAAAATCGTCTACACACAAAGGGTCTCTATGGGTCTTTACCGAGCCATCTTCTCCTTCATAATCCCGATATCCTGTCATTAAATTAAATCCGGCTGTAAAATCACCCAAGGATAAATTTAATGCTGCAGTCCTATAACTATCTCCTCCATCTCCTAAACCGCCTATTGAACCGTCATTTTCATACATTACTCTGAAATCGCCAAAATGAAGACCTACAACGCCGGTTCTTTGGGCAAAATCACCTTCCCATTTATTAAATCCTAAACTAAATCCGTTTTTCCCGTTATCATAACTGGCTAAAATTGATTTTCTGATTTCATATCCATTTTTCCCTAATCCGTTATAATTACTATTACTCATAATACCAATCCCTCCCGAAAGGCTAAAATCGCCATTACTGAAAGTTGCGCTTAAATTAACACCCACACCGGATGTATTTCCAAAAGCAATTGCCGGTGAAATGCTAAATGAGAAATTATTGATCTGAATTCCTATAGGCGGATACAGCAAACTAATTGCCGAACTGGCAGCAGATGTGGCCAGGAAATCCCACATCGGGGCATTCAGGGAGCCGCTTCCGGCGGTAATCCCCGATGAACTTCCGGCGGTATTATAGGCAACCCAGCCGACAGCTGCACTGATAAGTCCGGATTGTACAGAACTCCATCCCCATTGCCCGGTTTGAATACCACTTGATACATAACCAACAACAAAACTCACCGCAGCCACTATTAAATCGTCCCATCCAAACCATTCTCCGTTATAATCGGCATATTTTAACGGATTGTTCCAGCAATAGGCATACCTGTTATAACTCTGCGTATTATTAGGATCCTGTACGTAGTTATCCGGCGACAGAAAACGGTGCAATCTAGGATCATACAGCCTTGCGTTCATATTAATCAGCCCTACTCCTAACAAGTGTTCATGACCGATATATCCCCTGTCCAGCAGCAGTCCGTCAGATGTCGTTGGAACAGTCGTGGAACCTGCTATATTGTTATATTTTATCAAAGCACCCCAGGCATCAAAAAGTCGTTTTTCCAGAACCTGTCCGTTAGCATTTGTTATTGCCAAAATACTTCCCTGATAATCCCTGTGCAGGTAAAGGTAATTTTGAGTTGTTCCGTCACTTTTTAAAACTACCGGAGCCGTATAGGCATTACCGCCTATATAGGTTATAAACTCAACGGTATCGGTGAGCAGGTTTCGTTTTATCTCCATACTGCCGTCGGCAGAATAGAATTTCCTGTATTTCCTTGCTGTTTTATCAGCTTCTAAACCGCCATAATACATTGTACATCTGCCATCGAAGGCATTATACTGGTAATCTATATTTTCCTTTCCTTCTTCCGTTATCCAAACAGGGCTTTTAAAAGCATTATACCCGATATTCTGTTCCCTTCCATTATAATATGCCGTTGTTGCAGCATCTGCAAGTGTTACGGAACTGGCCTGATACGGACTTGAAACACCACTTGTGCTATTAATAACATTGTAATTATACGTTCCGATATTGTTCGCTGTTATCCTGCCACGATCGTCATAGCTCTGAGTTACATAAACCCCATTAGCGTCTTTATACTTGATTAACCGATCCTGTTGGTCGTAGGCATTTGAAAAATCTTCACTCCAGCCAAACATACTATTCGTTCTGTTTAATAAATTACCCCGCTGCGGATCAAATGCTGTGGTAAGCGTCATGAACGGAACTGCCGAAGAATAACTTCCATTTGCTGTTCTGTAACTTGTTGATGCCGGTAGTCCATAGGTGTCATAACTATGTGTCTCCTGACCAACAAAGCTACCGTTATCATATCCGTACTGTGCAGTAAGCAATTGTCCTCTTTCGTTTACAGTATTGGCCTGCCATAAAACCTTCTGCGTTGCATCGTCTACAATCTGATAATGATAGCCATTTTTATAGGTTTTCTTGATCCATTTATCCGAACGCTTTAAATCGGAAGTATTGATTGCGGTATATAATTCTTTTTCCGGACGGCCAAAAGCATCAAACTGGGTCGCTTGCTGGTAATAGGCCAGATAACCGCTTTCATCCTTAAAGTTCAGTCTTTTGTATTGGTCATAACCGTAAGAATAATTTATCACATACCCTTCAGAAAGATTTTCAAACTTCACTGCTGTCAGCAATTTTGTAGCAGGATCATACGTATTTGTGGTTTTGGAATTGGTATTATCCCCATTAATGCCTACGATTGTTTTCCAGTTAACTTTTCCAACGGCATCAAGATCATAAGTTGTAATTCCTTTTGGTGTTTTCTCCGTCAGGGTTTCTCCAAAATCGTTATAGGTATATTCATACGTTCCCGCAGCCGGATCTGTTAAGGTCTTTTTTCTTCCCCAATTGTCCAATGTTATCGTTGTAATCACCCCTCCGTAATCTGACGTTTTTAAATTCCCGTTGGCAAAATAGGTGTAATTAATCGTTCCTCCCGGAGCATCAGTCATAGCAACCACACGTCCGATAGCATTTTTAACCGATGTTTTGGTTTTCACCCCATCATTAATTGTTGTGGTTAAACCGGCATAAGTCATCGTAATCGTTTTACCGGTATAGGTTATATTTTTACTTACTCTTCCATACATGTCATATTGCGTTTCGTTCCACTGCGTTGCTCCGGAATTACCGGTGGCAGGGTCTCCGAAATACAGTTCACTCACCTTGAAATTTCTATCGTAGATATCATATAAATAATCGATACAGGCCCAATTTCCGTTTATATTTTTCGCTCCCGATTTAATTTTCCTTCCCAAATCGTCATAAACTTCATTACTGGCACTGCCATCATCAGGTGTTTTGGTTTCAGTTATAAACGTTTTTTCCGCATTTTTAGAATAGGTATAATTCTTGGAAACACCTAAATAATCTGTGGTCTTTATTTTTTTAAGCCATTTGTCATAGAAAAATTTCGTTTGCAGTAAATATGGATTCTTCTCCCAATTCAGGACACCATTACTTGTATTGAATTCAAATTCTGAAATCAGATTCTCCGTATCATAGCTTTTTATCAGGAAACGTCCCGACGGATCATAATCGTATTTTGTTTCCCTCGGAGTAAGGGATCCAGCCGTTACTTTTTTCTTTTTGATATTCCCGAAAGAATCATATTCATTATCCTCAGTAACATGAGGCGTACTGTTTATTTTTTTCTTTACCTGTGTGAGCAGGTTATTTGTATAGGTGTACAATTCTTCCGAACTGCTGGTGTCTTCATTCGGTAATCCCTGACCGGGATATATGGTTATCGCCTGAGTTTTGCTCATGGGTCTTCCGATAATATGAGGCGTTACGGAAGGAGCATTATAAGCTATTGAACCTACAGCAGTTTGCTCGTGTACATTTTCTTTGTATAGTTTTGTTACGGATGTTACAGGATTATTGTATGCATCATAAGTAGTTTCCGTTTCACTACGGGTATTATCTAATCCGTTAAAGTTCTGAGTAATGGTACTTTTTAATTTGTAAACTTTATTAAACTGTAATGGATCCTCAAATACGCCATTAACCATATTATATGTATTGCTGCTTTTTGAGATATAATTTGTTATGGGTGCTAAATCACCCGGAAGAACAATGCCCGGCAGGGAATAGTTTTCAATATTTGTTCCTCTTAAACCAATATCATTTTTAGAAACAGTCGAAATGATTTGCGTACCGTTATCATCAAACCAGTTTGTACGCATTACACTACGAAATCCAAGAAATCCAAGTCCCTCAAGATTTGTTACTGCTCCATAATATTTGAACAATTGCTTTTTATAAACCGATTTACTGACTTTTTCAAGTTGTGATACAATTTGAAAAGTCGGAGCCATAATAATATCCGTATTAGGATAATTTTCGGTATAACCGCTGGCTCTGTAAGGAATGTCATATCCGTTTTGAGATGTGGTTGCCCCTACCAAAGGACTATAACTAATAATCTCCTTAACGCCGTTTCCGGTAGTGATTGCTCTTAATAACCGTTCTTTACCAAAATCTTTCTGAGATTTAAAATAATGCAGCTTATTATAATTTGCAAAGGCAATTTCCAATTTCTTATTGGGCTGATTTGATGTATAAAAAATCGGAAGAGCAAATTTGTTAATTCCTGGTATATTTCCTGTATTTCCGGCATAATACTGCCCGTATACCTGACCAAAAACTCCATTTTTATTTATAAAAGGACGAACTCTTATATTTCCTAATCCGGAACTGCTTGTTGAATCGCCGCTACAAGTAACATAAAGTATATCTGTTTTTCCATCATTATTAATATCCGATGGAATATAATGATAGATGTCTATACCATAAGGAGTCCAATATTCTAATCCGGGATAACTTTGATTTTCCTCAATAAACGCTGTTCCGGTGGAAGTATATTTATACCAATATGAGGATGACGAAGCATTCCCGTTAGGAAGCATGAAATCCGTTTTTCCGTCTCCGTTATAGTCCCCGAATAAAACTATTTTTGTCGGATTTTTAATGACTGTACTCCATAACAATACAAGCTGATTATCACTATTCAACGTATACACCTTGGCAGAATAATTAGCATTATTGCCATCTATAAACAATATATCTGTTTTTCCATCCCCGTTAAAATCCCCGGTTTCAAGTTTATCTTCAGATGAAACATTGGCAATAACCCCTGCAAGGTTCATATAATTTGTCGTTTTCCTTCTGTCTAAATCAATAAAATAAGCATTTCTATTGGATGACGTTCCACTCCAGTCTACAGCAATAACATCTGTAAGTCCATCGCCGTTAAAATCGCCACTAAGGTACTTTCGCTTTAATAAATCCGGAAATTGAATTGCTTTTTGATATTGCAGGTAAACCCCATAAGGAGCAAGATAGTACGTATTTATATTCAGATTATTGATATAGGGTACCATCGGTGCGCTCTGAACTGCTGTCATACCCTGAAACGGAGCCAGCTTGTTGTTCCATGTTAACCATGTTGATGGAAAAATTTCTTCAAAAGATCCACAAGGCACCTCCCATCCCATGTTTAACGATCCGCCGGCTATTTCTGTAAAAAGCCAGAATTTTTTCTTGGCATTATCCCCGTTTGTCGGATATAATAAAAAATCCATATTGCCATCACCGTCAAAATCTCCGGAAACCGTTGCCGAATTATCCACTCTTATACTACCAACAGACAAACTTGTTGTCATAGCACTATATGCAATAGATTCAGGTGTATTATCATAACTAAAAACTGTAGGATTGTAACCTGCTGAATTATCTCCGCACTTTTCGGTAATGCTGATCAGTCTTTCATATCCCAATGAGGTAATATCATGAGCCAAATAATAGTTTCGGAATCCGATCCCGTTTCCAATAACTTTAATTTCTTTAAGTATTTTGTCATTCAGAATATTTTGTCCTCCAATATAAGCTTGTTCCGGTCGCTGCCGGTTTTGATATACAAACTGTATTTCGTTTATAGGAGCAATGGTGCCCATAGTTCCATATTTTATACTGGCTATCCTTAAATTATTGTTTTCCAGCACATAACTATAACTAATGCGTACTCCCTGTGGATTTTCCCAATACTTCAAGGCCCAGGTGGTGGTTGACACATGAGTAGAAAAGCCACCATATATGGCAACAGACCCGTCAGGATATTCAACCTTAAACTCCGCCACACTTACCGGACTGTTTGTTATATTATAAGAAGTAACCTTAATATTGGAGAAATTTTCGGTTTCATATTTTACTCCCTGTCCGCCTCCGAGTTTATAATAATTTCCGCCATCTTTAGGGATTAATCTTTGTCCATCTAATGCAAACCGATCGCCGGTACCGCCATTAATCACACTAATATTATTGTCATGAAATTTATTAGAAGGAATTCTTGTAATACTGGAAATCCCTGTTATATTCCAGCCATAACCTGCAAGTCCATTTCCTTCCTGACTACTATAAGTTAAACTGATCTGGGGAACCACTCCGTTAATTCCCGGCGGAACTGCTATAGGTATATTATAGGTTGCCGCTCCTGTTAATGAAACCGACAATGCTCCTTCAGTAATTCCCACTTCTGCTGAGTTGCCAGTAGGTCCGGGAAAGCTTGGCGTTAGTGCTGTCGTTGCATCCATCTGCCCCTCTTCGATAGTAGTGGATTTTCTTTCAATAGGCCTGGTTCCGGCAACTTTTGTTCCGCCTAAATCCTGAGCATTAACAGCCAAACAACAAACAATACTTAATGTGGTAAATATAATTTTTCTCATTACTTATCTTTTCAAAATTTTCAAATCTTTCCTTTCGCCGTTATTATATAGTATTGCTACTATATACATTCCTCCCGGATAATCCGAAAATGGAATACGCTGCAAATTATCGGTCTTAAAATCAGTGAATTTTTGAAGTAATGCCCCGTTCATGTTGTAAACCGAAATATTTTCAACTTTTTTATCTTCTATTAAAATCCATTTTACATATAATTCCTCCTGAACCGGATTCGGATAGTAGAAAATTTTATCGGAGATATCGCTTTTAATTAAATCTGCAGCTGTCAGATCCGATTTATTAATTGCTTGTTTTCCTGTACTGCAATTAATACAAATGGCTCGTTTAATCTGATTACCGGCCGCATCGTAAGTAAAAAGTATTCTATCGTTCTGTGCGTTTAAGAGCACTCCGTTAAGAATTAATAAAAAAAGAAGAAGCTTTTTCATGCCAACTTGTTATTTGTTAATTTTAACGTAAATCTAATTTATTTTGTTGTAATTTTCTTATATATTTTAAATTATTTAAAATTTTTCATACTTTTTTCAAGTCTACCAACAAATCATCACTAATAATTACAAATAAAACACCCGTTAAAATAACTGTTGTATTTGCTTACAACACCTCATAAATTCACAATACGTTATATTAAATCCATAAAAAAATCCCGACAGTAGTACTATCGGGATTTTATATCGCTTTAAAAGCCCTGGCTTTTTATTTAATCTCTCGGATGCCTTTTATAAAAATCCATTTCATAAAAAGTTTTTCGCCGTCATTGGTTTTAACAGCCTGAAATTTTGGTGCCAGCAAGGTTGATACTACAAAAGCCGTAACCGGAATCCAGAATCCCTGCAGGTTAGTATAGGCGTCTATAAAAAAACGAAACAATATAAAACAGCAAATCCTGTTAAATCCAAGTACCGGCAAACGGTTCAAAATAATTTTGAGTGTCTTTAAAGTAGTAACGTATTTTACGGTCTTTTTGGGTGTTTACAGTATAACGATCTTTTATAGAAACGATTTTTTCCTGTGATGTACACGAAAATAAAAACAATACCAATAAAAATAGTAATCTTTTCATCCGGAGTAATAAGAATTTCTAATTCACCTTTGTTAATATGACGTTGGTCGGAATTGTAAATGTGCTTGGCTGGTCCATGCCACGCATCCCTTGGGGTAATGTAACTTTCCATTGTGCTGTATTTGGGTTTGCAGGATTTATTCTCATATCCAAATCTCCCATTACTCCTGTTGGATATGCAGGATTTACCGGGCCGGTAACGTCAAAAATATTCCCGTTCATAATATGAGGTTGGACTGGCTGATTTGCTATTACTATAGTCGGCCATGGAGTGGGAGAATTTCCAATGTTGATTTCAGATGTGTAAATGGTTTGCTCATTCATCTGACCGTAATTTTGTACAAGCTTGTAATGCCCTCGCAATTCGTCTGTATAATATTTCGGGGCTTCCTCAGTATAATCAACTTTGGTTTCTTTCCAGAACTGTATAACAAAGGTTTGATTGCCGTTCTGGTAAATCCATGTGCCAATGAATGGCGTAAAATAGTTGTTGATGTCCTTGTAGTAATAAATGAATAAAGAGCTTTTTTTGAAGTTTGGATTATAGTGTTGCCGCATTTCTTCCACTTTTTCTACTTGGCCATAAGAGAAAGAAGCAACGAATAATAGCAAACCAAGACTGAATATTTTTCTCATGGTGTATATGTTTAATTTGGACATGGTTTTTTAATTATGTTTGATGTCTTGCTTTCAAGTTCCAGTTTTTGGAAATATTTCATCAACTTTAAATAGCTCAAAAAATTTGGGCTAACTTTATATATCTAATTGACCTTTGTTAATGTGACATTGGTTGGTATTGTGAATATACCTGTATTAGCCGAATTATGAAGACCGGACGGAAGTGTAATATTCCATTGCGCGCTGTTTGTATTGGATGGGCTGATACTCATTTTAAGTATGCCTTTTAAACCAAGTGGATTATCATCCGTATAAGGTGTATTCACGTCATAAATAGTACCATCCAAGAGATATTGTTGTAATGGCGCACCAAATATAATCGTCACCCAAGGGGTTATTGAATTTCCTGCATT
Organism: Flavobacterium inviolabile; assembly: GCF_013389455.1. Classification (NCBI taxonomy): domain Bacteria; kingdom Pseudomonadati; phylum Bacteroidota; class Flavobacteriia; order Flavobacteriales; family Flavobacteriaceae; genus Flavobacterium; species Flavobacterium inviolabile. Next base: position 3,719,224 of record NZ_CP058278.1, read on the forward strand.
GATTTGAGATGTATATATGATTTGTTCATTTGTAGCCCCATAATTTTGAACCAGTTTGTAATGTCCGATCAATTCATCCATGAAATATTTTGAATTACCACTGGATTGATAAAGTACCTTTTCCTGCTTAGTGAATTGCACAACAAAGGTTTGACTGCCGTTTTGATAAATCCACTTACCTATGAATGGAGTAAAGTAATCATTAATATCCTTATAGTAATAAGTGAGCAGAATACTCTTTTTAAAATTGGGATTGAAATATTGGCTAATTGCTTCAATTTTTTCCTGTTGTGCCTGTACGGACAAAGAAAAAAGAAAAAACAACACACTAAATTTAAATATTTTTTTCATAATTGAATATTTTAGTTGGAACAAGGCTTTTTAATAATATTTGATGTTTTGCTATCAAATTCCAGTTTTTGAAAATCTGAAAATGTTGCATCAACTTCAAATAAATTAAGTCCTAACTTGGCTTCTTTTATAAACTCTAAAAATGATTTTTTATCATCTTCGACATTTGAATTTACTTTAATGGTTCCATTGGCTCCATAATATTTTTTAAATAGTTTTTCCATTTCTGCAATTTTTTTCATGTCCAGTATGGTTCCTTGTGCATTGGTGCGTGGATACCTAAAACTGTCAATACAGAGTGTGCAATCAATTGTAAGAGCATATCTTGTTCCATCTGCTGTTATAACATAGAAAACAAAATCACCTGTATCAATTTTATCATTTTGTACCAAGCGACTTAAAACAGCCATATCATCCCACGAAAATATAGAATATGTGCCGTTTCCATTTCCTCCGTATGCATCATGCGTATGTGCCAGCATCACGTATTTTTGACTTGGATTCATATTAATATCAATCATACCGCCAATACCCTGCGGAATTGTCTGTACGGGATTGGATGTTTGTGTTGTTGCTGATTTATCAATAAATATGCCGTTTTCGTTACTTTGTGATGTTGTTCCTGCAAGGTCGATAAGTTTTTCTTTCAGGTTCGGAAATTTTTCCAATTGCTTCGTAATCGTTTTGCATCCTGACGGTGGAGCAGTACTTTCAATTTCGTCTAATATGGGTGTTGTTACAACTGGAGGATTTGTATTGCTATTACTACCTCCGCTTCCGCCGCCGGAATGACCACCCCCGGTATTTCCACCTGTTGAGCCGCCATCACCACCCAAGCCGCCGCCGCCAAAACCACCTGCACTACTATTGCCGCCACCGCCTATAGACATACTGCAATCCACAGTCGTAACTGAAAAAAGGTGACTTGAGTCATTGCAATACTGTGTAGCTACATGCGGTTCTGTTGACCCTCCTGCTGTCCATGCCTGATTGCACATCCAAACAGTTGCCGTTACGCAATTTAATTCTTTTGCAGTTGGCGTGATGTCATATTCAATCTGCGTAATATTAACCGTGCCTTTGAAATGAAAAGAATGATGTTCCTCACTTGGTGTTAATGGTACTGTAGGTGTATACTTGACAAGATACGCATTCGCCTGATTCAATGAATCCATACTAATGACAAGGTTTTCAAAAAAAGTGGGATTGCTGATTTCGCGTTTGATCTGAAATGTATAGGTGGTATATGCATCGTCCTGAATCACTTTAGCAATATCAGGCATAATCGAAAATCCGTGTGCATCTTCCATAACAGTTTTTTCGATACTTCCTTTTTTCTGTTTCCCTTTATTTAGTTTTGAAAGGGCTGTACTAAATTGTTCTTCTTTCAGCAGCATATCAAACGTACTGTTTCTTATGCTTATCTTTTCCTGATAGCTTTTCTTGTTGATTGCATCCCGTTCCAGTTCGCAACCGAACAGGACAAATACAATCAAAATCATTACAGGAAAACAGGCGTGTAATTTTCTATGGCTCATTTTCTTAAATTATTAATAATCGCAAATATTATGTTTCTCCAGATAAAAATATTTATGGCTTCCCATAAAATGTTACAATACGTATAAAAATACGTATTTATAAGCATGCGTCTTACGGACTTTTGGTGTTTTATTTACGGATATTGATGCTATAAAACTATGTATTTATGACCTGGATTTTCGGTTTAGCTCTATTTAAAATGCAAAACGGATATATCGGTCTATACCTGTCTATAGTAACCAGTCTGTGTGAAGTTGAGGGGGATACAAAACAATTCGCTTCCTGCCAGTATTAAAATCAATCAGGTTAAGAATAAAACCCCGATTATAAAAAGTATCGGGGTTTTCGTTTGAATAGAGTAATGAATAATTTCGATTGTCTTCAATAACATTTCAACATATAATTACAAATTATAAAAAGTTTTGAAGATAAAAACAAAAATCCCGACAGCAGTACTATCGGGATTTTATATAACTTTAAAAGCCTTGGCTTTTTATTTAATCTCTCGGATACCTTTCATAAAAATCCATTTCATAAAAAGTTTTTCGCCGTCATTGGTTTTAACAGCCTGAAATTTTGGTGCCAGCAAAGTTGATACTACAAAAGCCGTAACCGGAATCCAGAATCCCTGCAGGTTAGTATAGGCGTCTATTAAAAAACGAAACAATATAAACAAAACAGCAAATCCTGTTAACTGAAATATAAAAGCTTTTACTTGTGGTTTCATAGCCATACTATAGGTTTTTATTCGTTATTCTGATTTTGAAATTTTGTTCTTTTGCTGCCTTCATACATTTCGTATTTTACGAAACGGGTTTCCAGCTTACCGTTAAACAGCTTGATTTTACGCGAAGGTTTTAAACCTACGAATTTCAGGGCTTCAATATTAGCGGTGATAAACCAGGCGTGTGTTCCCGGATAATTTTGCTTTAAGGTATCGCCGATTTCCCTGTAAAAACGTTCCATGTCGATATCCAGTCTTTCGCCGTAAGGCGGATTGAACACCATGTGCAACGGTCCGCGGGTTTCTTTTTCGGTTTCAAAAAAGTTTGCCTGCGAAATGGTTACATAATCATCCAGGTTGGCATTGATGATATTGTCTTTTGCTTTGGCAACTGCCGAAGGCGCCTTGTCGTATCCTTTGATTGTATAATGGAATTCCCTGGTCTTTTTCATCAGGGAATTCATGATCTGATCGAACAAATCATTGTCCCAGTCATTCCAGCGTTCGAAAGCAAATTCCTTACGGTTAATGTTTGCCGGAATATTACAGGCAATCATTGCTGCTTCTGCCACTATGGTACCACTACCGCACATCGGGTCTAAAAAATCGCCCTGCCCTTCCCAACCGGAAAGCAACAGCATTCCTGCTGCCAGTACTTCATTGATAGGAGCAATATTCGTTGCGGTCTTGTATCCTCTGTGGTGTAACGAATCCCCGGAACTGTCTAAAGCAACCGAGCACTGATCGTTTTGAATGTGAATATTAATTCTCAGATCCGGAAAATCCTTGTTGATATTCGGACGTTTTCCGAATTTTTCACGAAACTGATCCACAATAGCATCTTTTACTTTCAGTGATACAAACTGCGAATGGTTAAAATAATCCGAATGCAGGGTTACATCCACAACAAATGCCTGGTGAACAGACATATACTTCGACCAGTCAACACCCTGAATCCCTTTGTACAGACTCTGTTCGTTAAACGCACGAAAATGATAAATCGGTTTTAAAATCTTTAAAGCCGTGCGCAACGCCAGGTTTGCCTTATATAGGAAGCCTTTATCTCCGACAAAACTAACCATACGGGTTCCCTGTTCCACTTTCTGCGCTCCAAGAACCGTTAATTCTTTGGCTAATATTTCTTCAAAGCCAAAAAAAGTTTTGGCTACCATTTTAAAGTCTTTCATTCTCTACTAAAATTCCTATAAACAAATCATAATTTCAAAATCAAATACTGCAATTACTGCAATTTTGGAATTACATCCGCAAAAATACACTAAATTTGTTGGCTTGTGTAAAACTTATTACACTTTCGTTTACCACACTCAATAATTATTAATTTTAATTAGTACGCTGATTAAACTATTTTGAAATTCTAAAAAAATGCAAAAAGATACAACTACCTGGTATGCTTCCTGGTTTGACACCCCTTATTATCACATACTGTATAAGGATCGTGACTACTCTGAAGCGCAAGTATTCATGGATAACCTGACCCACTACCTTAACCTGCCGGAAAATGCTAAAATCCTTGATTTAGCCTGCGGTAAAGGACGTCATTCGGTTTATCTGAATCAACTGGGTTATGATGTGACCGGAGCCGATTTATCCGAAAACAGCATTAAAAGCGCTTCCCAATACACCAACGACACGCTGCATTTTCAGGTACACGACATGCGTCTGCCTTTTGAACAAAAATTTGATGCTATTTTTAATCTTTTTACCAGCTTCGGCTATTTTGAAAGTGATGCCGACAACCTGACTACGCTACAGGCAATTAAAGACAGCTTATCGGAATATGGTTTTGCCGTTATTGATTTTATGAACGTAACACATGTGGTCAATAACCTGGTGCCGGAAGAAGTAAAAACAGTGGAAGGCATCGATTTCCACATTCAGCGTTATGAAAAGGACAATCATATTTATAAAGAAATCCGCTTTGAAGACAATGGCGAACAGTTCCATTTTACAGAAAAAGTAAAGGCACTTACACTTGCCGATTTTGAAGCCATGATGGAAGAAGCCGGTATATTCTTACTGGATGTATTTGGCGATTACAAACTGCGTAAATTTTTAAAAAACGATTCCGAACGACTTATAATGATTTTCAAATAATATGCTATACTTAATTCCTTTACTATCGGTAATTATAGGGTATGTTGCGGCAACCTTTTTCCGTCCGAAAAATAAACAGAATCTAAAGTTATTATTAGCGTTCAGCGGCTCATTCCTGCTGGCGCTGACGGTTTCCCATTTGCTGCCGGAAGTTTATGAAGCCAGCAACCATGCCCACGAAGGCCACGATCACACCCACAGTCCTGTCGGGATTTTTATCATGATCGGGATTGTCTTCCAGATCGTACTGGAATATTTTTCGAAAGGTGCCGAACACGGGCATGTTCACGGACATGAAACCATGCATCACATTCCGTGGTCGTTATTCATCAGTTTGTGCTTACACGCCTTACTGGAAGGTTTACCGGTGAGCCATCACCATGATCTAGCCTGGGGAATTGCCATTCACCATTTCCCGATAGCGATTATATTAACCACCTTTTTTATCAATTCGCACCTGAATAAAACGGCCATCTTTATTTTCATGATGGTATTTGCCTCCATGACACCACTGGGAACCCTTTTAGCAGGATATTTACCGTTTATCAGCGAATATTACAGTCAGATTACCGCTATTGTAATTGGTATCTTATTCCATATTTCGTCCACTATTATTTTTGAAAGCAGCGAAGGCCATAAATTCAATATGGCTAAGTTAACGGCCATTATATTAGGGATAATCCTGGCTTATTTTATGTAAATTTGATAACTGGTAATAAAAAGGCAATAAGCAATAAATAAAAGGCAAAAGCAATAAGCAATAGGCAAAGGGCAATTAACCCTCTTGTTAGCCTGATCAATAAAATATAGCAATACTATTAATTTCGTTTCACCAATGTCATTTACACGCATCACCGAGCAAGCTTCGAAATATGAACATTTAGAAAAAATGTCCGTTTCGGAATTACTGACAAACATCAACAACGAAGACAAAACCGTTCCTTTGGCTGTTGAAAAAGCCCTGCCGCAAATTGAAGTTCTGGTAACCGAGATTGTTGCCAAAATGAAAAACGGCGGCCGTTTGTTCTACATAGGCGCCGGAACTTCCGGTCGTTTGGGAATTGTGGATGCTTCCGAATGTCCGCCAACTTTTGGCGTTCCTTTCGACCTGGTAATCGGATTAATAGCCGGTGGCGACACTGCGATCCGGAAAGCGGTGGAGTTTGCCGAAGATGACCGCGAACAGGCCTGGAAAGACCTGTCGGAATGGAACATGACCGAAAACGATGTCGTGATTGGCATTGCCGCTTCGGGAACGACTCCTTATGTAATTGGCGGCCTGGAAAAATGCAATCAGCTGAATATTACCACCGGATGCATTACCTGCAACCAGGGAAGTCCTTTAGCCGAAACAGCAAAATTTCCTGTTGAAGTTGTTGTAGGGCCGGAATTTGTTACCGGAAGCTCCCGTATGAAAGCCGGTACTGCACAGAAACTGGTTTTAAACATGCTTTCTACCGCAACGATGATTCAGCTGGGCAAAGTGAAAGGCAATAAAATGGTGGACATGCAGCTGAGCAATCACAAATTGGTAGACAGAGGTATCCGGATGATTATGAGCGAGATTAATGTTACCTATGAAGAGGCGCAAAAACTGCTGGAAGAACACCAGAACGTCCGCAAAGCCATTGACAATTACAATCGTATTTAGCGAAACTTAACACACAAAATCATGCATACCAACAAAAAAGTATTAAGCAGAGGGATCCGGTATCTGGCCGGAGCCTTACCGTTACTGTTTTTAGGACCTGTTATTATCAACAGCTCTTTTAAAAATCAAAATAATCCCTTGTTTTATCCGGTACTTGGTTTGGGGATTTTAGTTTGCATTACCGCAATGTGGTTTATGTTTTTGGGACTGCGAACCATTACCAGCAGCATGTTTGATAAAGAATCATAATCATGGAAATCAACAGCAACTATCTGGAAAGTGTCAAAAAACAGTTTCTATACTACAAGACTATAGGCGAAAAAGCCATGGAGCAGCTGGAACCGGAACAATTCTTTGTTTCTTTAAATGACGATACCAATTCCATTGCCATGATTGTCAAACATCTTTCCGGCAATATGCTTTCCCGATGGACCGACTTCCTGAACACTGATGGGGAGAAAGCGTGGCGCAACCGTGATGAAGAGTTTGAAGAATCGGTTATGACCAAAGAAGAGTTGCAGGCAGCCTGGGACAAAGGCTGGAATTGCCTGCTTGACACTTTAAACAGCCTGCAGCCGGAACAGCTTTCGGAAATTATCTATATCCGCAATGAAGGGCATACCGTTACGGAAGCGATCAACCGTCAGTTAGCCCATTATCCTTACCATGTTGGACAAATTGTTTTTTATGCTAAAATGCTGAAAAAAGGAAACTGGGACAGTCTTTCGATTCCTAAAAACAAATCCAACGCCTATAATGCCGAAAAATTCTCCAAAGAAAAAACCATACGAAACTTTACCGACGAAGAGTTAAAAAAATTACAATGAAAAAAATAGCACTACTTTCTTTTATTATTGTTTTTGTTTCCTGCTACAACCAGGAACGTAACTGCAAGGATTTCCGAACCGGAAAATTTGAATTTTCCCAGGAAATAGACGGCAAACACATGACATCCGTATTTGAAAGAACCGACAGCCTGCAAATCGAGACCTTTAACGGAAAAACCGACACGGCTTCCGTTCGCTGGACCAATGATTGTGAATTTGTCCTGCAAAAACTGCATCCGAAGAACATGCAGGATAAAAAAGCCATCAGTATGAAAATACTGACTACCAGCAACAAAGGCTATACTTTTGAGTACTCTTTTGTGGGCGATCCAAAAAAACAGAAGGGAACTGTAACAAAAATCGATTAATTTACGTTTAACAGCTGTATTTTAAACCAAAACCAAATAACAAAAAACTAAAATGGAAGTATTCTTAAATCCGGATGCGTGGATCGCTTTATTAACTTTAACATTCCTTGAAATCGTATTGGGTATTGACAACATTATCTTTATTTCGATCGTTACCGGAAAATTACCGGAAGAGAAACGAAAAAAAGCTACCCGGATCGGATTGTTCTTAGCCATGTTCATGAGAATAGGCTTATTATTCGGGATCACGTTGCTAATTGCCATGAAAGAACCTTTATTCAGTGTAAACTGGGGCTGGTTTAACGGGCATTTTACCGGTCAGGCGCTTATTTTATTATTAGGAGGTTTATTCCTGATTTATAAAAGTACCAAAGAAATCCATGAAAAAGTGGACCACAAAGGGGAAGAAGAGCACAACATCAAAACGGCTGCGGCCAAATCGTTTGGAAATGTTATTTTCCAGATATTACTGATTGACCTTATTTTCTCTGTAGACAGTATCCTTACTGCTGTGGGAATGACAAACGGTCTTAACGGTGCCTTAGTTATTATGATTACTGCGGTAATTATCTCTGTCGGGGTGATGATGCTGTTCGCAGTTCCTGTTGGAAACTTTGTGAACTCAAACCCTTCTATCCAGATTCTGGGACTGGCATTCTTAATCCTTATCGGTTTTATGCTGATCACGGAAAGTATGCACTTATCGGAGGCTACATTAGCCGGACAGCACATTGGTGCGGTTCCGAAAGGCTACCTCTATTTTGCCATTGCTTTCTCGCTGGCAGTAGAATTTGTCAACATGAAAATCCGCAAACGCAAATAAAAAATAAAAGCCCTCAATTGAGGGCTTTTTTATTAGTCTAACGTCAGCGTAATCTGACCGTCGTCTTCCAATTGTACATTTTCATCCGATAAATCTTCTTCGCCGCGAACTTCAATCTCTTCCGGGATTTCTTCCGCCGGCGGATCATACGGCAGCGATTCCAGCAGGTTAACCTGTTTGAGCTTGTCTGTCGTTAGCTGGTTTCCTAAGGCTTTTATACCTTTTACCGCAATGAACTGCTCCAGGTCGATCGTCTGGTTTTCTTTCTGAACACCTTTTACTTTTGCAAAAACAATCTCTGCTACCGGTCTGTAATCAGTCGAAACAATTTCCAGCTGCGAGTTAGGATGCTCGGAAATAAACACCTCTTCTTTATTTTCGTTTTCAATCAGGAATCGTTTCACATAATAACGTTCCTTTTCGCCGTCATAATAAATTGCCGAAACCGGTTTTTTAGGAACCCATTTTTCCAGTACCACCATATCTTCATCAAAATGCGTGGTAAGCTCCGGTACGATGGTTTTTAGTTTTCCGGACTGATTAATGATCAGCAACCGGTCATTCGGACGGAATTCTCCTAAAAGCTCTCCCCTTCCATCGACATTCAATCGTTGTACGGTATCGTCAAACCAGATGCGTCGCGGCTTTAAGGTGGAAATGCCCTTTTCTTTCAGTTCTATTTTTTTAATCGGATATTTGGTAACGGTATTCCCTTTACTGCCCCGTCCTTTTATGGTCAGGGTTGCAAAATCCAGATCGAATTTCAGTTTTTTAATACTGCCCACCTGACGCAGCAATACGGTCACTACTTCGGCCTCTCCATTCGGATTGTGGGAAAAGTACAACACCTGCGATCCTTTCGTTTCATTCGTAAGATCATACATTTTATCACGGGTTACCCCGGAAACATTAAAACGTTTCACATAGGAAGGCCCGGATTTACCATCGCGGTAAATCATATTGTATATTGTCCTTTTATCGTTTTTGTCAAATACCGCCACGTGAATAATGTCTTTCCCGATAAACTTTTTATCGTCTACTTTGGAGATCATCATGTTACCGTCGCGAAGGAAAACAATCACATCGTCAATATCGGAACAATCCGCAACATACTCGTCTTTTTTAAGTCCGGTACCAATAAACCCTTCTTCACGGTTTACGTATAGTTTTGTATTTCGAAGCACTACTTTCGTAGCTTCAATGGTGTCAAAACTGCGAATCTCGGTCTGGCGTTCTCTTCCTTTTCCGTAACGTTCTTTTAATCGGGTAAAATAGGCAATCGTAAAATCGATCAGGTGTTCCAGATCATATTTTACCTGTGCGATATCTCCTTCCAAAGCTTCGATCTTTTCCTGTGCTTTGTCAATATCGAATTTCGAGATACGCTTGATCCGGATTTCCGTTAAACGAACAATATCTTCTTCGGTTACCGCACGTTTCAAATGGGTAACGTGTGGTGCCAGCCCTTTATCGATAGCTTTAATCACACCATCCCAGGTTTCTTCTTCCTCAATTAAACGGTAAATCCTGTTTTCGATGAAAATACGTTCCAAAGAAGCAAAATGCCATTGTTCCTCAAGTTCCTCCAACTGGATTTCCAGTTCTCGCTTGAGTAATTCTACCGTTCTGTTTGTTGAGATTTTCAACATTTCTGAAACACCGATAAATAACGGCTTGTTATCCTGGATCACACAGCCTAAAGGCGCCAGAGATGTTTCACAGCCGGTAAAGGCATAAAGCGCATCAATTGTTTTATCCGGTGAAACACCCGGCGGAAGATGGATCAATATTTCAACATCGGCAGCCGTATTGTCTTCAATTTTTTTAACTTTTATCTTCCCTTTTTCATTCGCTTTTAAAATACTGTCAATCAGTGTTGTGGTATTGGTCGAGAAAGGAATCTGGGAAATAACCAGTGTTTGTTTGTCTAATTGTGAAATCTTGGCACGTACGCGTACACGCCCGCCTCTAACACCATCGTTATAGGCCGACATATCGGCGATACCTGCCGTTGGAAAATCCGGATACAGGGTAAACGGTTTTCCTTTTAATATTTTTATCGAAGCATCGATCAGTTCGTTAAAGTTGTGCGGCAGTACTTTTGTAGAAAGACCTACGGCAATACCTTCACCACCCTGCGCCAGCAGTAACGGGAATTTTACCGGTAAATTGATCGGTTCGTTACGACGTCCGTCATAGGACAGCTGCCAGTGGGTAATTTTTGGCGAATACAATACTTCCAATCCGAATTTACTGATACGGGCTTCAATATAACGCGAAGCTGCCGCACCATCGCCGGTCAGGATGTTTCCCCAGTTCCCCTGCGTGTCGATCAATAAATCTTTCTGACCAATCTGCACCATCGCATCACCAATACTCGCATCTCCGTGAGGGTGATACTGCATGGTATGCCCTACCACGTTGGCAACCTTATTGTAACGCCCGTCATCCAACTCTTTCATAGAGTGCATGATACGGCGCTGTACCGGTTTAAAACCGTCTTCAATTGCCGGAACTGCACGTTCCAGGATAACATAGGAAGCATAGTCCAGAAACCAGTCTTTATACATTCCGGTTACTTTCGTAATCGTATCGTTATCAGTTGTTTCCTGATTATTATAAAACTGTTCCCCTTGTGACTGCCCTTCTTCTATTGGATCTAAATTTTCTTCGTCCATTTATATGCTTAATTCAAAATTGAAATTTGAAACTCGATTTTTATTTATCCTCAACCACGTCCAATTCTACTTTCAGGTTTTTAATGATAAATTCCTGACGATCGGGTGTATTTTTTCCCATATAGAATTCCAGTAATTTTTCTATGGATGTTGCTTTATCCAGCATTACCGGATCCAGACGGATGTCTTCGCCGATAAAGTGTTTGAACTCATCCGGAGAAATCTCTCCCAATCCTTTAAATCGGGTTATTTCCGGTTTCGGTTTTAATTTTTCTATCGCGGCTACGCGTTCGTCTTCACTGTAACAATAAATTGTTTCCTTTTTATTACGCACCCGGAATAACGGCGTTTGCAGAATATACAAATGTTCCGCTTTAATCAGTTCGGGAAAGAATTGCAGGAAAAACGTGATGAGCAGCAAACGGATGTGCATACCATCGACATCGGCATCGGTAGCAATTACAATGTTGTTGTACCGCAGGTCGCCCATATCTTCTTCAATGTTCAAGGCTGCCTGAAGCAGGTTGAATTCTTCATTTTCGTATACGATTTTCTTAGTCATCCCATACGAGTTCAGCGGTTTTCCACGCAAACTGAATACCGCCTGCGTATTCACATCCCTTGATTTGGTGATGGAACCCGATGCGGAATCTCCCTCAGTGATAAACAGGGTGCTTTCCAGATAACGCGGATTTTTAATATCGGTTAAATGCACGCGGCAATCGCGTAGTTTACGGTTGTGCAGACTGGCTTTTTTCGCACGGTCCTTGGCTAATTTCCGGATTCCGGAAAGTTCTTTACGTTCTCTTTCCGCCTGTAGAATCTTGCGCAGTAACAAATCGGCTACTTCCGGGTTTTTATGCAGGAAGTTATCCAGGTTTGTTTTTACGAAATCATTGACATAGGTACGTACCGACGGTGAATTTGGTCCCATATCGGTCGATCCCAGTTTGGTTTTGGTCTGCGATTCGAAAACCGGCTCTTCAACTTTTACCGAAATAGCCGAAACAATGGATTTCCGCACATCGGACGCTTCAAAGTTTTTATTGTAAAATTCTTTGATCGTTCGCACAATAGCTTCACGGAAAGCCCCTAAGTGGGTACCTCCCTGAGTGGTATTCTGTCCGTTTACGAACGAATAGTATTCTTCTGAATATTGTGTTTTACTGTGGGTTAATGCGACTTCAATATCATCCCCTTTTAAGTGGATGATCGGGTAGATCATGTCTTCTTCCGAAATGGTTTCTTCCAGTAAGTCTTTCAGACCGTTATCCGAATAGAATTTTTCGCCATTGTAAATAATGGTTAATCCGGTATTCAGGTAACAGTAATTTTTAAGCATTTTAACAATGTACTCGTTACGGTACTTGTAATGCTTGAATATGGTTTCATCCGCAATAAAGGACACTTTTGTTCCTTTGCGTTTGGTTGTTTCTACAATCTCTTCTTCCAGCGTTAAATTTCCGGCAGAGAATTCGGCTGCTTTCTGCTGGTTGTCGCGGACAGATTCCACGCGGAAATAGTTGGAAAGGGCATTTACGGCTTTGGTACCAACCCCGTTCAGACCTACCGATTTCTTAAACGCTTTGGAGTCATATTTTCCCCCGGTATTCATTTTCGAAACAACATCGACCACTTTACCCAATGGAATCCCACGGCCATAATCGCGTACTGTTACCATTTTGTCCTTTACCGTGACTTCAATGGTTTTTCCGGCGCCCATTACAAACTCGTCGATACAGTTGTCAAGAACCTCTTTCAGAAGAATATAAATACCGTCATCAGGTGAAGATCCGTCCCCAAGTTTTCCGATATACATTCCAGGACGCATACGGATATGCTCTTTCCAATCGAGTGAACGTATATTGTCTTCGGTGTACTGATTTTGCTCTAGCATAAAGAAATTTTGGATTTTCTGCTAATATAGCATTTCTGCCGAAAAAATGAAAGAGCGCAGCAATAAAGTTATCAAACAGAATTTGTAAACAACTGATTCTCTGACAATCAAAAAAGCTTCAGATCAAACGCTACTAAAGATAGTATAAATATTACAAAACAGAATAAAATCGGAATTCCCGCAAGCAAAATCCATAGCATTTTAGGTTTTACCTCATCCGATTTTGCAATTTCCAGCGTTGTGGTTACGGAAGCAAAAACCGAAAGAAACAACAAGGCATATCCTAAATAAACACCTGTTTTATGTATCCAGTTGTACTTTATGTTATATTGAAAATCTGCGCCTAGAAAATACGCGATAAAACTGGCTATAAACAGCAACAGTATGTTTCTGATATTTTTTTTAAATTTCATAGTATATTAGTTATAATGGCAAAATATTCCCTTGTCATAAACGGTCCACCAGCTTGCCTTCTGCCGTGCCGCTTTTAAAGCATTATTTGCCCAGGTATTACAGGTATAAAACAGGTTATAAGCACCGTTAGCTTCATAAAAAGCATCGTTTTTGCCGTAACTCCGATGCTGTATCCAGAGTACTTTTTCGTTCGCATCCCGCTGAAAACTACCGGCAATATAAGCAACCAGCTGCCGATAATCTTCTTTGGACAGCATTATCTTTTTACAGTCTTCCCCTTCCGTCATTTTCTTATAAAAAGTGGTGTGCATAGCCGAACTTCCCAGGTTAAAAACAGCATTAAAAGCCGTACCGGCTTTTAAATCGGACCATTCGGGCGTATCCAGGTAAAACCCTTTATCACCCCATCCGAAAGCCAGGTAATTCATAATACTATCCTTAGATCTGGTTTGCCGGAAAGACACTTCTTTTGTCCAGTCCCTGACCTCATTTTTTACCGGTACCACGATATCCGTATGCACCCCATTGGTCAGTATATAAACAGCGATATCCCGCTGTCCGTTAGCCGCTTCCGCACCGTTAACAGTAATCCGGGACAATACCAATACTGCTATGACATACAGCAATAGAAATCCTGTGATTCCGGCAACTGTCCAGCCCAAAATCCTGAGGCATTTTTTAAATACAACCATTCCTGATAAAAATCCGGTTTTGTTAATACTATTTCACTATTACAGGAAATACTATCAAATTAAAGACCATTTCTATTAAAAACTGAATTCTTTTACAATGTCTTTAATCTGGTTGTCAAACAACGGATTGGAGATCTGCTTTTTATCCACATCGAAATTTTCATAAAAACCCGGTAATGAAAATGTTGCCACGATATTAGCGCCATATCTCGGCAGGCTGTTTTTGGCTATTTCCAATACACTTGCCCCGCCTCTTGCACCCGGAGAAGTCGACATGAGCAAAACCGCTTTTTGCTGGAAAACATCTTTAAGCTGTCGGGAACTCCAGTCAAAAATATTTTTAAACGCTACGGAATAATTACCGTTATTCTCGGCCAGTGAAACCACGATCATTTCTGCAGAAGCCAGCTTCTCCAAAAAATCCGTTGCCAGTTGCGGCTTCCCTATTTCCTGCTCTAAATCGACACTGAATACCGGCAGGGCATAATCGTTTAAATCAAGTACCTCAACAGTTGCATCTTCAAACAAATTTGCAACATAGGTTACCAGTTTCTTATTTATAGAGTTATGGCTGTTACTGCCAGCGAAAGCGATAATTTTCATAGGTATATTTTTTTCCGTCTAAAATTACTAAAATTAGCCATACCGATTTCAGCTGACGCCATAAAAAAAGCGAAACAATTGTTTCGCTTTTTATCTTATTTTACTCCGTTAATTAGACATTAAATCTAAAGTGCATTACATCACCGTCTTTAACGATATATTCTTTTCCTTCCACTCTTAATTTTCCGGCTTCTTTTACTTTTGATTCCGAACCAAAGGCTACATAATCATCATAAGCAATAACCTCAGCACGGATAAATCCTTTTTCAAAATCAGTGTGAATTACTCCGGCAGCTTTTGGTGCCGTATCACCCACGTTGATCGTCCAGGCACGTACTTCTTTAACACCAGCCGTAAAATACGTCTGCTGGTTTAACAATTTGTAAGCCGCACGGATCAATACTGACGAACCCGGTTCTGTTAAACCTAAATCTTCCAGGAACATTTTGCGTTCCTCATAGCTCTCCAATTCTGTAATATCCGCTTCCGTTCCTACTGCCAGAACAATAACCTCCGCATTTTCATCCTTTACCAGTTCTTTAACCTGATCTACATAACTGTTTCCTGTTGCCGCAGAACCTTCGTCTACATTACATACATATAAAACCGGTTTTGCCGTAATCAGCTGAAAACCTTCCATTAAAGCCTCCTCATCATGATTTTGCGGTACAACTGTACGGGCAGATTTCGCTGCCAATAATGTTTCACGGATTCGGGTTAGCAATGCTTCCTCAACCTGTGCTTCTTTATTTCCTGTTTTTGCCGCTTTTTTTACTTTTTCCAAACGTTTTTCAACGGTATCCAGATCTTTCAGCTGCAATTCGATATCAATTGTTTCTTTGTCACGGATAGGATTTACATTACCGTCTACGTGAACAATATTATCATTGTCAAAACAACGCAAAACGTGTATGATCGCATTACACTCGCGGATGTTTCCTAAAAACTGGTTTCCTAAACCTTCTCCTTTACTGGCTCCTTTTACAAGACCGGCAATATCCACAATATCCACTGTAGCTGGCTGTACACGCTCCGGCTTCACTAATTCCTCCAATTTTTCCAATCTCGGGTCCGGAACATTTACCACACCGATATTCGGTTCAATAGTACAAAACGGAAAGTTAGCACTTTGTGCTTTTGCATTCGACAAACAATTGAATAAGGTTGATTTCCCAACATTAGGTAATCCTACGATTCCAGCTTTCATGTATATGAGTTTTTAAAAGTCTGCAAATATATTGATTATTAGCCAAACTTCAACCTACTTTTATTTTAACATTTTATTGGCAAAAAAACGTTTTTTTATAAATTTTTTAATACAAATTGTTTAATATTTCCGTTTTTAAAGCTTATATTTGTTAAATAGTAACCTTAAAATAAAAAATATTATGAAAAGATCAATTTTAAGTTTAATAATACTATTCTTCTCTGCGGGTATATACGCCCAAAACACCAATGTTCAGTCTGAAGTTAAAACAACCGTAAGAACAATAAAGGATTCTGAAGGCGAGAAAAAAATCGTTAAAACCGAGGAATTAGAAAAAGTTCAGGACGTTGAATTAAAAGATGCCAATTCCAAATCTTTAAACAAAGAAATGCAGTTAGGACCAACCCAGGTTGTTTCTAAAGTTAAAGTTACTGTTGACGGTATTACCCGTTATGTAGATGTAGACCGCTCTGCTTATTACACCTACAAAGGACAGAAATACCAGGTATTGCTTGATAAAGTGGGATACACTATTATCAATCCGGATACAAAAAAACAGTTGGCAGTTCTTAGAGAAACGTCTAACAATACGTATATTGTAAAAAATAAAAACAAAATTTCCATTGGCCATTTTGATACCAACGGTGATTTGATCATGGAAACATACGATGAAAAAGCCGATACGGTAACGTTTGAAAAAGCAGAAATCATTCGTAACTAATCCGGAAAGCATAAAAAAAGCCTCAAGAAATCTTGAGGCTTTTTTTTATTCGTTATGCAAAAAGGATTGTCGCTGTAAAAGTGTTTCATCACTTTCCACATGGTTATCATCCGGAACACAGCAATCCACCGGACATACTGCCGCACATTGCGGTTCTTCGTGAAAACCTTTACATTCCGTACATTTGCCCGGAACAATATAATATATATCATCCGAAATGGGCGTCTGTGCTGCTTCCGCATCCACTTCTGTTCCGTCCGGAAGCACTATTTTACCGGTTAATTTGGTACCGTCTTTATATCTCCAATCGTCTGCCCCTTCATAGATAGCCGTGTTTGGACACTCAGGCTCGCAAGCCCCACAGTTGATACATTCGTCTGTTATAATGATTGCCATAGCTAATTTTATTATTTTTGCACAAAATTACAATCAAAACCATTCATAAACAAGCCACTCATGACACAAAGCGATAAAAAAACAAGTTTTATTGAATTAGGAAAGTTTTTAAATCAGTTTTCGATAAACGGAAATGAGCAAAAACCGGATGTGAAGAACAATGCCTTATTCTATGATAACTTTATCACACTAATTGAATTATCGCAATCCCATAATGGCTGGTTCACTCCGGAGCAGGTTTATTTTGCAATACAGTCATGGGCAGAAGCCCTGACCGAAGAACAGCTTGACAAATGGTTGTCCCGCTATGATTTCACTGCCGTAAAACCCAAAACGGTGGGCTTAATTCTTGCCGGAAACATTCCGCTGGTTGGCTTTCATGATTTCTTGTCGGTTATCCTGTCCGGCCACAAGGTTTTGATTAAAACATCATCCAACGATCAGAAGCTGCTTCCTTTTTTAGCCGGTTATCTGATTGCCATACAGCCGGAATTAGCCGATTATATCACTTTTACAGACGGGAAGCTGGAAAATTTCGATGCGGTAATCGCTACCGGAAGCAACAATACGGCCCGTTATTTTGAATACTATTTTAAAGACAAGCCGAGCATCATTCGCAAGAACAGAAATTCCGTTGCTATTTTAAACGGAAAGGAAAGCAAAGAAGACCTGATCGGGCTTGGTGAAGATATTTTCCGTTATTTCGGTCTGGGCTGCCGTAACGTTTCGAAATTATTTGTACCGAAAGACTATGATTTCACGCTTTTCTTTGAAGCCATGTATGAATACAGGGATGTTATTTATTATGAAAAATACACCAACAATTACGATTATAACAAGGCGGTTTTTCTGATGAGCGGCTTCAAACTTCTGGACAATGAATTCCTGACAATCAAGGAAGATTCCAGCTATGCCTCTCCTATTTCGTCTGTTTTCTATGAATATTACGATTCCATTGCTGCTTTAACAGAGAAACTCAACTCCGAAAAAGATCAGCTTCAGTGCATTGTATCAAATGGCATTATTGAGGATAGTGTTATTTTCGGGCAAACCCAGAAGCCTAAACTTTGGGATTATGCAGATAATGTGGACACGATTGCTTTTTTAATAAAAATCTAACTTTCTCGTTTTCTTTTGTGATTAAGATTATTTTTTTTAGGAAATTTACAGTCTTAAACACACTCAATGCAACTAGAACACAAAAACAATGTTAGTCCTGTACTCAAAGACGGGATTAAGAACTATCTCATTGATATTGACGGTACCATTACCGACGATATTCCCAATGAAGAACCTGAAAGAATGGAAACTTGTCTTCCTTTCCCGGATGCTCTTGAAACAATCAACAAATGGTATGATGAAGGTCATATTATCTGTTTTTTCACCTCGCGCACCGAAGAACACCGTGAGGTTACGGAAAAATGGCTGATAAAGCACGGTTTTAAATACCACAGTATCCTGATGGGCAAACCCCGGGGCGGTAATTATCACTGGATTGATAACCATCTGGTTAAAGCCACCCGTTACAATGGTAAATTTACCGATTTAGTAGACAAAGAAGTCGTTATTCAAGTTTTTAAAGATTAGTTTCCCCAATGAAAAAACACAATTACAGCGCAGGTCCCTGCATTTTACCACAAGAAGTTTTTCAAAAAGCATCACAAGCCGTTTTAGATTTTAACAATACCGGCTTATCCATATTGGAAATATCCCACAGAAGTAAAGAATTTGTTGCCGTTATGGAAGAAGTAAGGGCTTTGGCTCTTGAACTTTTAGGCTTACAGGGAAAAGGCTACCAGGCTTTGTTTTTACAGGGCGGTGCCAGTATGGAATTCCTTCGCATCCCGTATAACCTGATGAAAGTAAACGGAAAAGCATCCTATCTGGATACCGGTACCTGGGCAAGCGGCGCGATTAAAGAAGCCAAAGCTTTCGGAGAAACGATTGTCACAGCGTCTTCAAAACCGGAAAACTACAATCATATTCCCAAAGACTATACTATTGCTGCCGATTCGGATTATTTTCACTGTACCAGCAACAATACCATTTTCGGAACCCAAATGAAAATGTTCCCGGAAACATCGGTTCCGGTGGTATGCGACATGAGTTCCGATATTTTTTCCCGTACAATCGATTTTTCAAAATTTGACCTGATTTATGCCGGCGCCCAGAAAAATATGGGACCAGCCGGAACGACCCTGATTGTTGTTAAAGAAAGTATCCTGAACCATACCGGCCGAGCCATTCCCAATATCCTGAACTATCAGCAGCATATCGACAAGGAAAGCATGTACAACACGCCGCCGGTTTTTTCTATTTACACTTCTTTATTAACGCTGCAATGGCTTAAAAACCTGGGCGGAATCAGCGCTATCGAAAAAGTAAATGAAGCCAAAGCCGCTTTATTATATGGCGAAATAGACCGCAATCCGTTATTTAAAGGAACGGCCGCTACCGAAGACCGTTCGATCATGAATGCGACTTTCCTTCTGGAAAATGACACACATAAAGAACTTTTCGACAAACTGTGGAAAGAAGCCGGAATTTCCGGACTAAACGGTCACCGCTCCGTAGGCGGATACCGCGCTTCCATGTACAATGCCCTTCCGCTGGAAAGCGTACAGGTTTTGGTAGACGCCATGAAAGAATTAGAAAGAATCGCTTAAAAAAATTAACGACATTATTTACAATGAAAGTATTAGCTAATGACGGCCTTTCGCAGAGCGGTATTGACGCTTTGGAAAAAGGAGGCTTTGAAGTAATCACAACAAAAGTTGCACAGGAACAGGTTGCTAATTACATTAATAAAAACGAAATCGACGTACTGCTGGTTCGCAGCGCGACAAAAGTACGCCAGGATATTATCGACAATTGCCCGACGCTTAAAGTGGTGGGGCGCGGCGGTGTAGGTATGGACAATATAGACGTTGCCTATGCCCGCGAAAAAGGAATACACGTTATCAACACACCCGCTTCTTCTTCGGAATCTGTAGCAGAACTGGTATTTGCACATTTATTTTCCGGCGTTCGCTTTCTTCACGATGCTAACCGGAACATGCCGCTGGATGGCGACACTCAGTTCAATAACCTAAAAAAGGCGTATGCAAACGGAATTGAACTACGTGGCAAAACGATCGGTATTATCGGCTTCGGCCGTATTGGCCGTGAAGTTGCCCGTATGGCTTTAGGTTTGGGTATGAAAGTGATCGCAACCGATAAATATGTGGATGAAGCGACCATTAAAGTGGACTTTTACAACGGCCAGTTTATCAATGTGGACATTGAAACCGAACCGATTGAAGATGTTCTGAAACATTCCGATTTTATCAGCCTGCATGTACCGGCTCAGGATACCTATGTTATCGGGAAAGCAGAATTTGACCTGATGAAGGAAGGTGTCGGCATCATCAATTGCGCCCGTGGCGGTGTGATCGATGAAGTCGCTTTAATTGATGCTTTGGATGATGAAAAGGTGCTTTTTGCCGGATTGGATGTTTTTGAAGAAGAGCCTACTCCTGCTATCCAGGTTTTGATGAATCCTAAAATTTCACTGACGCCCCACATTGGTGCGGCTACCATTGAAGCGCAGGAACGCATCGGTACCGAACTGGCAGAACAGATTATCAGTTTATTAAAAACAAATTCACAATCTTAACAGAACTTTTTTTTGTTTACATTTGATAACCAACTATAAATCAAACGATATGCTTGAACAATTAACCCAATTAGTACAGCAATACGGAGGCGATGCCATTGTAAAAAACAATGCCGTTCCTAACGAATTAAACGAAAGCGTGATGGCTGAAGCCGGCAGTTCTATTTTTTCGGGATTACAGAAAATTGCTTCCGAAGGCGGAATTGACCAGTTAGCCGGTTTGTTCCAGGGCAACAATGCTTCGTCCGGTTCCAATCCTGTTGTTCAGAAATTATCCGAACAGTTAACCGGCGATTTAGGTCAGAAATTCGGTTTGAGTACCGAAGCGGCTTCCGGTGTGGCAGGCAGTTTGATCCCTAATGTATTAGGCTCCTTAGTGAACAAGGCAAAGGATCCGAATGAACAAGGGTTTCAGATTTCGGATATTGTTAACGCTATTTCCGGCGGAAACGGCAGTTCCGGTTTGATGGACGCCATTTCAAAATATGGCGGGCAATTTGGCCTGGACCAGAATAACGACGGAAAAGTCGATATGAGCGATGCCATGGCAGCTGTTAGTAAAAAAGGCGGTATTGGCGGACTTTTAGGAAAATTGTTCGGTAAATAAGCAAAACACATACGTTTCAAAAGCCTGGCATACGCCAGGCTTTTTTGTTAAAAAAATAGCGCTTCCGGCATCTTTTTGGTAACTTTATAGGAAATTCTGTCTTATGAAAAACTTTGGTATCATCGGAATTATCGTTTTATGCATCGGCGTGTTCAGTTGCAGTACACCCAGGCAGCCTACCGGAATATCCCAAACCGGAACTACCGCAGCTGCAGCGAACAACGACACGATTCGTATTGCTAATGACGAATTGCAGTATGAAATCATCATTATTGATCCCGGTTTTAATTCCTGGCTGATCGGCAGAGCAAAACCAAGAGGATTTTACACCCAAAGCTATCTGGAAAGCCGCAACATTCCGTGGGTAACCGAATGGAATACCCATGTGATTTCCCCCAGAAGAGGACAGGAAGATTTATTCCAGATGGCTATTGATTACAGAAGCGGTACCGATTACGGCTATGAAGTGAATTACATGCTTTATAATTATTTAGTCTATTTCCAATTAAAAAACAATATTCGGCTTGGAGTCTTTGCTCCGCGACCATAAAAGTTGTATTTTTGAGCCTATTTCTAATAGCCATGGAAAAATTAAAACAGCGATGGGGTGTTTCCTCTAACTTTCAGATAGTCATCATCTTTATTGTATTTGCGATAACCGGGTCAACAGCTTCTTATCTTTCAAAACCGTTAGTAGAATGGCTGGGTATCACCAAAGACAATTTAACGCCGTGGCTGTACTGGCCTTTGCGGCTTATCATCATACTTCCGGTTTATAAAGTACTGTTGGTGATTATCGGAACGCTCTTCGGGCAGTTTACTTTTTTCTGGAATTTTGTAAAAAAAATGCTCCGTCATATGGGACTCGGGTTCCTTTTCAAACAATAAAAAAGAGGCTTTGCAGCCTCTTTTGTTTTATTCCTGTTTTTTAATCATATACGTATAAATCCACGTGAGTGTAAATGTGGGAATAAAGTCCAGTCCGGGCATTAACTCTTCAACAAAAGCAAAGATACCTCCAACGGTTCCCACGGTTCCTTTATACATCCTTGCCAGCAAAAATCCGGCTACAGGCGCCCACGCGATGTCTACAAATTC
Organism: Flavobacterium inviolabile; assembly: GCF_013389455.1. NCBI lineage: Bacteria > Pseudomonadati > Bacteroidota > Flavobacteriia > Flavobacteriales > Flavobacteriaceae > Flavobacterium > Flavobacterium inviolabile. Next base: position 3,741,590 of record NZ_CP058278.1, read on the forward strand.
TCCCAGAAAAGGAAGTAAATACGTCATACAGCCGATGGCATCAAACAAAATGCTGAGCATTAGTTTTTGCTGTTTGCTGTCGGAAGCCGTTTTAACCTGAATATCAGCCATTTTATAGTATTAATTTACAGTTAATAAAGCAAATTCGGTGCCAAAATTATTTCAGCTTCGACGGATAGTTTTTGCGGAGCTTTTCCAGCTTCGGATTAATGACTGCCATACAGTACGGCTGGGACTTATTCTGGTTGTAATAATCCTGATGGTAATCTTCTGCCGGATAGAAAATACCGGCTTTGGAAATGGCAGTTACCACGTTTTTACCATAAATTTTCTGGTCATTCAGCAGTTTTATAAAATTTTCAGCCGCATTTTTCTGCGCTTCGCTGTTATAGAAAATCTCACTTCGGTACTGCGTACCCACATCGGCACCCTGACGGTTTAATGTTGTGGGATCATGCGTAGCAAAAAACACTTCCAGAATATCGTCATACGAAATCAGTTTAGGATCGAAGGTAATTGCAATGGCTTCCGCATGTCCGGTTGTTCCGGTGCAGATTTCTTTATAGGTTGGATTTTTAAGGTTACCGCCGATATAGCCGGAAACCACTTTTTTCACTCCTTTTAACTCCAGAAAAACAGCTTCTGTACACCAGAAACAACCTCCGGCTACCGTAGCCACTTCTAATCCTTTTTGTTCATCCATAATTTCAATTTCTTTGTTTTTTTCTGCTGAAAGTTTTTTTTCTTTGGATTGACACGAAACCGCCGTCAATGCAAATAATAAGGCAAAAATACTTTTCATAACGTTACTTTTTATCAAAATTAACCAATTAAAAAATCCGATTTTGTTTGTTAACGAAACTTTATGTTCGCCGGCTACCGGTTTCCATATCTACGGAATAATATCCCTGTTTAGATTTCTTTTTACTCAAAATCTTTGTTTCTTTGTACAAATTCCAGAAAATGATACAGGCAAAAAACATTCATAAATATTACGATAAACTTCATGTATTGAAGGGTGTGGATTTACACATTCAAAAAGGAGAGATTGTTTCCATTGTCGGGGCTTCCGGTGCCGGAAAAACGACCTTATTGCAAATTTTAGGCACCCTGGACAAACCTACCGTTGAAAGCGGAACTTCGTTGATTATCAACAATGAGGAGGTTTTAAAAATGAATGACAAAGCACTTTCCAGATTCCGCAACCTGCAATTGGGCTTTATTTTCCAGTTCCATCAGCTGCTGCCGGAATTTACAGCTTTGGAAAACGTTTGTATTCCCGCTTTTATTGCCGGAAAAAACAAACAGGAAACAGAAGAAGAAGCGACCAAATTGCTGAACTATCTGGGATTGTACCACCGCATGCACCACAAACCGGGAGAACTTTCCGGCGGGGAACAGCAGCGTGTTGCCGTGGCCCGTTCGTTAATTAACAAGCCTGCCGTTATTTTTGCCGATGAGCCTTCCGGAAACCTGGACACTCATTCTGCCGAAAACCTGCACCAGCTTTTCTTTAAGTTACGGGATGAATTCGGACAGACATTCGTTATTGTTACCCACAATGAAGAACTTGCCAATATGGCCGACCGCAAACTCGTGATGGTCGACGGTTTAATCAGTAAATAGCCTTCAAATGTCGACAATCAATACCGGTGCATTGCCTATGGATTTTTTGGAATTGCAGTCTTTTTTAAACGAAAAGGTGGCTTTATACAACAATCCTGATTTTATTGAAAGCGATCCGGTGCAGATCCCGCATTTATTTTCGCTAAAAGAAGATATCGAAATTGCCGGCTTCCTGAGTGCTACCATTGCCTGGGGAAACCGCAAAATGATCATTAAAAATGCGCACCGCATGATGGAACTGATGGGCAACTCGCCGTATGATTTTATCATGAGCCATACCGATGACGATATCGCAAGGCTTGAGAGCTTTGTGCATCGTACCTTTAACGGAAAAGACTTTGGCAGTTTTGTAAAAGGATTGCAGCACATCTATAAAAATCATGGCGGTCTGGAAACTGTTTTTTCAAAAAATCAGGAAGAAGACAGTCTGCAAAAAAGCATACACGAATTCAAAAAAGTTTTCTTCGAAATTGAACATTTGCCACGATCACAAAAACACATTTCCGATCCGTTAAACAATTCCGCAGCCAAACGCATCAACATGTACCTGCGCTGGATGGTTCGCCAGGACAATAAAGGTGTCGACTTAGGAATATGGAAAAATATTCCGCCTGCTAAACTTTCCTGTCCGCTTGACGTACATTCAGGAAACGTAGCCCGGAAATTAGCCCTGCTTTCGCGAAAGCAAAACGATGGTAAAGCATTGGCAGAACTCGATTTAAATCTTCGAAAAATGGATCCTCTGGATCCTGTAAAATATGATTTCGCTTTGTTTGGATTAGGCGTTTTTGAAGGGTTTTAACAATACAACAAAAGACTTAAACAATTACGTTTAAGTCTTTTAGAAATAAAACCAAAATCACTCAATGAGCGTTTTATATGCCATAAAAACATAACAAAACGCCCATTACCAAACCTTGGTGCAACAGTTATTTTACTTTAGCATCCAGTTCAACTTTAGCATTCAGATTATTTCTTGTTAAAATAACGGAATGTGGTTTTCCATTATTAAATTCGAACTTTAATACGTTCGGATAATCTACAATTTTAAATAACCCGTTTTTCAGATAAAGCAATTCATTATCATTTTTTCCTTTAAAATGTTCTAAAATTGGCGATTCAACATAAAGACGGTTATTTCTTTCTACTATTTTGGTTTCCATTCCCTGCTGGTAAAGGAAATCGTCATACGTTCCGATTAGTTTTTCTTTTAAACTCAAGGGTATTTCCTGAGTCGCTTCATCAGGCGTTTTATTGTTCCAGTCCATCAGTGTCAGAATCTTTCTTTGAGTATGATTCATCACAGGAATACGATTCGGTTTTTCACCATTCGCAAGAAACACAAAGCCGTTTCCATCTGTCATAGTCGCAAAAACACTACCTCCAACTCCGGTATTGGAACCGTTACACATAAACCAATCGTAATTATTATAACCACCGGACTTTTGCCAGCCGTATCCCCAGCCGCCAACAGCATTTTTTAAAGCAGTTACTTCCGTTACTTTTTTTGCAACACTATGAGAAATCACTTTGTTATTTTTATTGCGCAAAGCATTTTGTATCTCAATAGCAAGTTTTGCTAAATCACCCGGTGTAGACCATAATCCTGATGCTGCAACTTGCGGCGTGATTGGCAAGCCTGTTTTAATAACTTTTCCATCCTTATCGTGAACCATCGCTACATTTTTCAGAAATCCATTCTCATCAGGCTGTATCATTGTTGTATTTTTCAGACCAAGAGGTGAAAAAATATAGGTTTGTGCAAGTTCCGCAACAGGTTTCTCAAAAGTGTCTTCTAATCCCATCTGGATAATTACATAACCGCCGCCGCTGTAATTCCAGTCGGTTCCTGGCGTAAACAGGAATTCAATTTCTTTATTATACCTTGGTATCTGTCCTAAAAGACTTTGTTTTATGGTTGGAATTGTTTCCCCTTCATAATGGTCTTCAAATCCACTCTGACTTGTGCCCGCTGTATGGTTAAGAAATTGTCTCCAGGTTGGGCTATTATTTTCAGTAAACCTGCTTTTTGGCAAATGCCAGCGTTTCAGGTAATTGTCTATAGGAGTATCTAAATTAATTAATCCTTTCTCTTCCAGTATATGACAAAGAAGTGCTGTTACTGGTTTTGCAATTGATGCTGTAGAAAATGCCGTATTTTCATCGATCTTTTCTTTAGAATCAATTGATTTCACCCCAAATTGACTGGAATAGACAATGTTATAATTTTCAAAAACAACAAGGCTAAATCCTGCCAGTTTATATTTCTCCAATTGCTGTTCAATTTTCAAACTATCGGTAAGAAAGCTATAGTCCCGTTTTTTTGAGGATCCTATATGGGTCGTTTGACATCCGGAAATTATTACTAAGAGAGTCAGTAAATAAATAGTTGTTTTCATTGTATCGTGTTTTAGTTAAAATTTTATTTCGATACAAATATGTGACGGAAACGAAAACTATGCGACCGAATAAAAACAGTCGAACGCATTTGTCCGGAAAAATAAGTACGAGTAGCTCAAAACAACCGTACGAATAATTACAAAAACCTGTTTTACAAACCCTTACGATAAGCCGTAGGTGTATTACCGGTGTGTTTTTTAAAAGCCGTATTAAAAGAAGATTTTGAATTAAAACCTACATGGTATAGAATTTCTAAAATAGTCAGCTTACTTTTTGTAACATCTTTTAAAATTTCCATCGCATTCTCGATGCGATAGGTATTCACGAAATCGTAAAAATGCTGTTCTAATTTATGATTGATTAAAAGCGACAACTCCCGGACAGGAATTTCAATATCTTTAGAAACATCCTGAATTGTTAATGAAGGATTGAGAAATGGCTTTTTTTCAAGCATATACTTCTTTAATTTAAGCAACTCTTCATCATACTCTTTTTCATTTACCGTTACCTGCTCACTCTTTTTTTCTTCCGAAATGATATCCTTGACCAGTTTTAGTTTTGAATCTATATTCCGGAACAAACCGGGATTGTTCAGTGCTTTATATAAGTACCAGCAAATGATAAACAGCTGGAATAACAAGAGTCCGATTCTGATCCACTCGGAGATGTCTGGATAATCCGAAAATTTAAAAATGTTTTTTACAAGGGTAATCAGGTATAAAACAGTCAGCACAATCGTAAACTGAAACAACCAGTTATAGGAATTGATGTTTGTGCCGGCATTATTTTCAAGATATAGTTTTTTGGTTTTTCGTAATATCATAAAAACGGCAATCATGTATACCACAACCTGAATATGAAATAGAATATGCGTGAGCTGTAGTTCGATCATATCCTGACGATGCTTCAGAAAACTAATTTTAGAAGCAAGGTCTACCGTATAAAAACGAGGCAGCAAAATTCCATTTACAATTAAAAACGGAAGCAGGTGTATTGCATCTTTTGGTTTAAGCTTAAAATCGGAATAACTAACCGATAACACATACAGATAAAAAACAGGAAGCTGCAGAAACGCAAATGTATTTTTAAGCATTCCCGGATTTGAAGGATTATTAACCACTAAGCTTAATAAAGGATCAATGCTATCCAGTGCGGTTAGTAGTAAAAAAACAGCAAAAAGAGTGTTACTTATCTTGTGCTTTGTTTTCACTGTAAGCAGAAAAAAGACAAGAAATAATGAAATGAACAAGGAGATTATCGTCACAATAATTAATACATTAATCTTATCATTCATTTTTTATTTTAATATTATAGGTTCATAAATATTGTCAGCGTTGCCGTTTGGCAATGTAGCGGAAACCGGTGTTAATTTGTACAAATGCTTAACAGAAGTACTCCTACCTCCTGCCGGCTACAGTTTTTTCATCAGTTTGTCAATTCTTCTTTTATTTTCCTGTTGCAATAAAGACGGATATAAATTCATCAATATATTAACGATCATAATAACCAAGCCAAATAAATAGTAGGAATTCCAGACTTTCACTAAGGCGAAAACAGCGACAAAACCAAATCCGATTAAATGGTCTATTTCAGAAATGGTCATTTCATTCCGTAAATTATTTAATTCGGTCTTTTCAATTTTCTTTTTCAGCTTCAGTTTCTGATTGAAAAATTTAAAAAATGTATTCTTTACAATCCACTTGAAAATGCCAAGTCCAATAAACTTGTTCCATTTTTCATTTTCAATGAAATTCAGATTTGACAGGCTTTTATTGTAGTATTCCGTTTTTCTCAAAACAGCATTTACAGCCATTCCCACTATCCAGGAAATAAACGTTATGGCAATACCAAATGTCAGATATTTATATATCATCATTTTAAAATTGAAGCTAATTTATATACACCAAACAACGCTTCCTGTAATAAACCCATTCGTGCGATAGATTTATAAAGGTTCCTGCGTTTTATTGTTCCAAAAATATTCAAAAAAAATGGAACTCATCAAAAGGCATCTTTTATTTATAAATATTTTTCGTACTTATATTTGTATAAATATTACGATCAATCAAGGATTTATCTTGCTTTACAACAAATTGAAATGTTCCGGAATTGCCTCTATATTGATTCGTTTAAAAGTGGTAATATCTAAAAAACAGTTTCATCTGTAACAAAGCCTTTTCTTAACTCACAATATATTCACAAATAAGTAAAATCTTTCAATTTCATATTTTCACCAACGACAGTATGTTTTATTCATTTCCAGTAAAATAGGGCATTCCGCTGTATAATTCAGGGCTTTTTAGAAAATTTTAACGCCGGAAAACGCTAAAATTAACTATCTTTGCCGCTCACCTAAATTATTAGTTTGGAAGTATTTAAATACTATTTAATTAACTTTTTAGTCCCCGTTTTAGTTCTGTTTCTTATTATTGTAATAACGGTAACGATAAGCGATCGTATTGCCTATGGCTATAACCGGCAGTACCGGAAAGCCATAAAACAAAAGATAAACGATTTCCTGACGGAGCTGCTTTTTACCGATGCCGAAAACTACGACAGCCGGATTGCCGCTTTTAAAAAAGAAATCCCGTTTCGCAAGGCCTGGTGCAAAAGTATGGTGACCAACTGTATCATTGAACTGAAACAAAACATCAAAGGCGAAGTAACCGCTCCAATCCTGGATATTTACAAAAGTTTCGGCCTGCAGCATTTCAGCAAAAAGCTGATTCACAGTAGCCGCTGGTATGTGAAATGCAAAGGAATTTACCATTACCAGATCCTGGAATATGAAGAAGGAGAAAATTACGTTAAAAAATTCCTGGATCATAAAAACACGATACTGCGTTCGAATGCCTTTATCGCCTTTATTTCCCTGACTTCAAAAAAACTGGATTTTTTAAGCACCTATCCATACGAGATCTCGCTTATTGATGAGCTGAAAGTAATGGACCTGCTCCATCATAAAAAGTTCCCGATTCCTAAAAACATCAAGGACTGGATTACGGCCCAAAACCCATCTATCGTGAAATTAGGCATCCGTTTTATGGTGTATTACAACTATACGGCAGAACAGGAGGCATTATTGGAATTACTGAACTCCGAAAATAAAATGATCCGGCAGGAAGTTATTATTGCCATCAAGGAACTGTATCTTCTTGAAGCCGAATCCAGGCTTATCGATCTGTTCGGCAGTGAGGATAATGCTAATAAAATTGCCATTTTGCAGACTCTGGCTGTTATCGGCAGTTCCAAAACCATTGCCTTTATAGACGATTACCTGCACCGCTCCATTAATGCCGAAACAAAAATACACGCCGTAAGGACATTGGATGCGATTGATTCTTCTTACCTGAAATCAAACTTCAAAGAAAATTTTGAGGTCATTAAAATTAAAAAACACGTTAAAAACCCTTACCTATGATTTCGAGAGTTTATTTGGAGATTTTCGAAAATTTCTACGAAACATTTGTCGCGGTTTTTTCGTCCAGTTATATACTGTTTTACCTCTTTCTGGCGATATTGTCCTATTTTGCCATTAAGAAACACCTTAATGCCAAATATTTTATTCATGACGATTTATTGGTAAAATCCAATAACATGATTGGTGTTTCGGTAGTGGCTCCGGCATATAATGAAGGGGCTACCATTGTTTCCAATGTAAAATCCCTGCTTTCCCTTACCTATCCGAATTTTGAGGTAATCATTGTAAATGACGGCAGTAAAGACGACACCTTAGAAAAACTCATCCGTGAATTTCAGCTTGTTAAGGTCGATTTTTACTATGAAGAAAAAATAAAAACCCAGAAAGTTTACGGCCATTACAAATCTACCAACCCGATTTATTCCAAATTGCTGGTAGTGGACAAAAAGAACGGAAAAAGTAAAGCCGATGCTTCCAATGCCGGGATTAACTCCGCCAAGCATCCGCTATTCCTGTGTACCGATGTGGATTGTATTTTAAAGAAAGATACCATTATCAAGCTGGCAAAACCGTTCATGGAAAGCAAGCGCAAAGTGATCGCAACCGGAGCCGGTATCCGGATTTCCAATTCCTGCGAAGTAAAAGACGGTTTTCTGGTTAAAATCCATTTCCCGACCAATTGGTTCGCCCGTTTCCAGGAGCTGGAATATGTTCGTGCGTTCCTGTTCGGAAGAATGGCCTGGAGCCAGATTAACGGGCTACTGCTTGTTTCCGGCGGACTGGGGATGTTTGACAAGGGAGTTGCCGTTGCAGCCGGCGGTTATTGGCACAAATCACTGGGGGAAGACATGGAGTTAATTACCCGTATGCGTAAGTATATGTATGACACCAAACAAAAATTTGCCATCAAATACATTCCGGAATCCCTTTGCTGGACCGAAGTTCCGGCTTCTGCCAAGGTGTTGATCCGCCAACGTAGCCGATGGGCAAGAGGACTGGTTCAGACCCTTTACATTCACCGCACCATGTTTTTCAACCCGAAATACGGAAGAACCGCTTTCCTGGTACTGCCCTATTTCTTTACGTTTGAGTTCATGGTTCCCATCCTCGAAGTTTTGGGTATTTTCTCATTATTAATAGGCTTTTACATCCTGGATATTGACTATATTTTTCTGTTTTACATTACTTTATTTGTATATTTATTCTATCTGATACTAACCCTGGTTTCTATCTTTTTAGATGAAATATTGTATCGCAATTATGCCAATTTAAAAGAAATACTGATCCTGATCGGAATGGCTTTTATAGAGCCTTTTGCTTACCATCCGGTAAACATTTATGCTTCCCTGAAAGGATATTGGCAATTTTTCAGACAGAAAGAACAAAAATGGGGTGATATGCCCCGACTGGGTTTTAAAAGTGAAACAACAAAAGAGCATGAAACAAACTAAATTTTTCAGGATACTTTTTATAACTGTTTTTATTTTCACAGCCGGTAAAACCATGGCTCAGAAAATCGATACAGACAGTTTACTGGTGCGTACCGCCAAAGAAATCAATCCGAATAAAAATTATACCGAAGCCATCCGAAAAGCGCAATTGGGAATCAAATTAGCGCCGGATTATCTCGATTTCCATTTATTACTGGGACGCGCTTACCAGCTGACGCAGGCAGTTGACAGTGCCCGGTTTTACTATCAGCACGTGCTTGCCAAAAATGAAAAATATGAAGAGGCTTTCGGCTACCTTACGCAATTGGAGATCGATGCCAGGAATTACACCGCTGCCGAAAAAGTAGCAGACCGGGCAATCGAACTGTATCCGGAAAATAAAAATTACTATTTAAAAAAACTGGCCATCTACCAGTTACAAAAAGAGGATGACAAAGTTCATGATTACCTGAAAGTGCTGGAAAAGAAATTTCCTGCCGATGCCGGTATCAGACAGCAGTTATTCCTGATGGATACCAAGAACAATACAGACCGCATTGGCGTGAATTACAGCCTGACTGTTTTTGACCGTGCCGGTGTAGGTCCGTGGCACCTGGGAAGTTTGCAATACATCCGGGAACGCAAATGGGGCTCACTGATCGGACGGGTGAATTATGCCAATCGTCTGTCTGAAGGCGCTTCCATAGCCAACGGTGTACAATATGAAGGGGAAACCTATTTCTTTACCGGAAAGAATGCCTATTCCTATGCCGGAGTGGCCTATAGCGACGATATTGTTTTTCCGAAATGGCGACTGGGCTATTCTTTTTACTACAACTTCAAAAAAGGCTGGGAGGCTGATTTAGGCATCCGCTACACCCAGACCATAGACGAAAATCTAAAGGCTGCCGTTATTGGTGTCGGCAAATACCTGGGCTCCTACTGGCTTAATTTAAGAACCTATATTCAAAACCAGGACAGCAAAGTATACCCGGCTTTTACGCTGACTTCCCGTTACTATTTCAATACGCGATTTGATTATGCCACCGTGTTACTGGGTTACGGTACTTCTCCGGATGAACGATCCATACAAGGGCAGCTGGAACAGCGGATTGCGTTGAATTCCTATAGAATCGGAGCCGGCTATTACCGCGTTTTCGGGGAACATTACCTGACCGGCATACTGGTAAATTACAACAACCAGGAATATGCACCGGGACGGAAACAAAACGAAACCGAAATCAACTTTAGCCTGCAATATCGTTTTTAATGCACTAACATTATGTTAATTAACAAAAAAGCGCCCTCCTTTACGTTAATTAGCTATATTTTTGCAAAAAATAAAACCACAATTATTTTTAACAGATTTACCCCATGAGTTCTGTAAAGAAAATCTTAATTGTCGAAGACGACAATCTTACTATTAATATCCTTGAGTTTATCCTCAGAAAAGAAGGTTACAGCCTGACGATAGCCAAAGATGGTGCTGAGGCTATTGAAAAAATCCCGTCCTTACTACCCGATTTAGTCATTACCGATGTAATGCTTCCTTTTAAATCCGGGCTTGAGGTTACTAATTTTGTAAAAGAAAACTACAAAAACATTCCGGTTATCATCCTTTCCGCTTTAGGAGAAGAAGAAAATACGGTTACCAACGGTTTCAAGTTAGGAGCCGACGATTTCATTGCCAAGCCATTCAATCCGAAAGAACTGATCCTTCGTGTTAAAAGACTGATTATCATTGAGGCGGAACGCTAATTCTTAGCATTTACAGTACAATAAAAGATTCCTTTTTAGTATCTTTATAGTACTATATCCGTAAATGCCATGAAATCATTTTTATACTCATTCTGCCTGCTTTTTATTGCCTTTTCCGCTTTTTCTCAAATACCCGCTTCCGGGATTTACCGCATTCAGGAATTAAGCGCTGTTCCCTCTAAAAAATCCATCTATCGCGATTATACTTCGGTTACCTATAATGCCATGCACATTCCCGGTTTTACAGAAGCAAACATTCAGCATGCCATAGTAGCGGTAGATTCCCTTAAAAAACAATTAAAGATCCTTTTTATTATTGATCCGGAAGTTCCGTATGACGGACAGACCGATCTGGGATTTGCCACATTAAAAGACGGCAGTCAGCAACAGTTACATTACACCCTGGGAGGTCTTTATACCACACTTAAAGACACCACACTGACGAATTATTCCGCCGACCAGAACTTTAATTATCACTATTGGCGCGACGCCTGCTATTTCAGGCTTTATCCAAATACTTTCCGGATCGGAGCCTGCCGGGTTCCGCTGAAAAAAGGGGACTACTACGACCAAAACAATACACTTGTACAGACAATCACTCAGGATACAATTGTCACGCCAAAAGGCAAAACGGTCGAACAGCGTTACCACCTGACGATCAACCAGCCTACCGAAAAATTTGAACAGCATACCGGTTTCAATCACCGTTTTATTGATATCCTCAGAAACAACGATACTCTTCAAGTCCCGGTATACCAGCACCGCAGCAATACCGGACCTAAAATCGGCAGTCTTAAATACGGTGACTATATGGCTGTAAAAGAAGCCGATGACGATTGGTTCAGCGTGAGTATGTTTACGCAAAAAACAGAATGGGATGACAGTCCGGTAGGGCGATATTTATATGATCAGCAACCGCAATACCGCAGCTATTTAGTGGAAACAAACGGCTATATCCTGAAAGATGACATGTACCCGCCACACTGGGTTGTCCAAAATGAAAAAACAGCCGATTATTATTTCTTTGTCAACACCACGACAGATACCGCCGAAGAAGGCATGCTGCTTCCTATTGCCGTCAAAGTAATGGATACCAAAACCAACAAACGGGTACAGCAATTCGACATTGCATGCGGAATCAGTTATTCCGGAGAGAACATCAGCGGATTTATCCGTTTAATCGATTGTAATTTTGACGGTTATCCCGACATCCTCACCAGCGCTTACACTGGCGGAGCCGGCCCGAACAATATCTCCAACATCTTTATCTTCAATCCCAAAACCAAACAGTTCGAATTTGATGAAATCCTTTCCTACTTACCGCAGTTGCAGATTGACAGCAAAACCAAAACAATACTATCATTTTACCGGGCCAGTGCCGGAACTCACGGAACAGAGCATTATAAATACCGGAACGGAGAACTGGTTAAAGTGTACTTCTATGAAGAATCCTTTTCCCTTTCTGAAGATAACACCCTTGAGATAACAGAGGAAAAACTGGTTAAAGGCAAATGGATAAAAGCTGCCAGAAAAGTTCACATCACGAACTAAACCAACGATTTTACAGCAGGAATATGGTTCAAGACCAACTTCTTTATATTTTTGCAGAAATACCGCTAAAATGAATATAAAGCTTCTTGCTATTGGCAAAACCGACAACAAGTCCCTGCAGATTTTAATTGACGATTATATCAAACGTTTATCGTTTTATATCAAATTTGACCTGGAGATCATTCCGGATATCAAAAATGTCAAAAATCTATCAGAAAGCCAGCAAAAAGAAAAAGAAGGTGAACTGATATTAGCGCGGCTTTCGGCAACCGATCAGCTGATTTTACTGGATGAAAACGGAAAAACGTTTTCCAGTGTCGGTTTTTCCGAAGAGTTGCAGAAAAAGATGAATTCCGGTGTTAAAACCTTAGTATTCGTTATTGGCGGTCCTTACGGATTTTCCGAAACAGTTTACAAAAAAGCACAGGGAAAGATATCGCTTTCTTCCATGACCTTTTCGCATCAAATGGTGCGCCTGTTCTTTATTGAGCAATTGTACAGGGGTTTTACCATTTTACGCAACGAGCCATATCACCATCAATAAACATACTCCTTAGCCGAAAACGTAACATTGTTCAGTTTTAAACCAGCCAGGAATATTTTATCGGTTATATAAAATTCATACGGTAGTTCTTTGTCAAAATGCAGGTAAATAACAATGGGTTTGTCACTGTAAAAATGCTGCAGGCTTTCTTTAAAGGTTGACAGTTTCAAATCACTGCCGTTACAGGTCAGCTTATTGTGTTTGTCAAATCTTACAATCAGAGTAGCCGCCTGCTGGTCTTCAAATTCTTTTTGTTTTTCCAGAGAATAAACCACTTGGGTAAAAGGAATAAACGCCATATTCTTACCGATACTGTCGGCATACGAATAATAGTTTTCCTTTTTGTCTTTACCGCTTTGCTGCCCTTTTCTGTTTTGCAGTTTGATCACTTCCGGCAACACCTGTTTCAACGGAAGACGCTTGTCTACATTGAATACCCAGTTTGTAGTGGAAATAATGGTCTGTTTGTCTACTTCGGCTATCGTATCGTTGCCTTTCTTCTGGAATAAAATATAAATCGGAGAAATATCTTCGATATCCTTAACCAGTGTTGTATTCGATTTGGGTAACAAAATCTCTTTGTCCTTTCCGCAGGACAACAACATCAAAAACGCTAAAATCATTCCGTATTTCATCATATCTTATTGTATTTTACCAACCAGTTGTATGCATTCCATTGCTTCTTTAACATCGTGAACCCTCAGGATTTTTGCTCCTTTCAGCAGGGAAACCGTATTCAAAACGGTAGTTCCGTTCAATGATTCCGCTGGAGTAGTATCCAATGTTTTATAAATCATCGATTTCCGGGATATTGCCGATACTAAAGGTAATTCTAAAATCCGGAATAATTCCAGTTTTTGCAGTACTTCATAATTTTGTTCCACGGTCTTGGCAAAACCGAAACCGGGATCAATAATAATATCGTTTATGCCCAGACTTCTGGCCCGGGCTATCCTTTCGGAAAAATACAGCAGCATTTCCTTCACAATATCGTTATACTCCGTTAGCGAATGCATCGTTTGCGGCGTACCCCGCATGTGCATCATGATATACGGAACCTGTAAGGCTGCCGCCGTTTCCAGCATTTTTTCGTCCAGCAAACCGCCGGATATATCGTTAATGATTGCAGCACCATGTGCCACACCTGCTTCGGCTACTTTAGCCCGGAAAGTATCTATAGAAAGTATTGCTTCCGGAAACCGGCTGGTAATTAAACGAACCACCGGAACAATACGGTCAATTTCTTCCTGTTCTGTTACAAAATTGGCATTCGGACGGGACGAATAGGCACCGATATCAATAAACGTTGCGCCTTCAGTAAACATCTTATCTACCTGATTTAAAAAATCAGCGTCGCTTTTATATTTTCCACCGTCAAAAAACGAATCGGGCGTACTGTTTAAAATCCCCATACATTTCGGGGAAGTCAAATCAATAAGTTTACCTTTACAGTTGATTGTCATTTAATTACAATTTGATTTCAGGAAAGAAAGGCCGTTCCGGATTTAGTATTTCCTTTCGTCTGAAAAAAATCCTTATTTTTGAAAAAATTATCATACAAAGATATACAGAAAATGAGCAATACTTCTCAGGAATTTGATAAGGTTATTACAATTTGCAGAAATCTATACAGCAATAAGATGAAAGATTACGGAAGTGCGTGGCGTATATTGCGTTTGCCTTCCCTGACCGATCAGATTTTTATTAAAGCCCAGCGAATCCGCAGTCTTCAGGAAAATGAGGTTCGAAAAGTCAATGAAGATGAAACCTCCGAATTTATCGGAATCATCAACTATTCGATTATGGCTTTGATTCAGCTGGATTTAGGCGTTGCCGACCAGCCGGACCTGGATGTTGACAAAGCGGTTGTCCTGTATGATGAAAAAGTAAAGATCTGCAAAGAACTGATGGAAGCCAAAAATCACGATTATGGTGAAGCGTGGCGCGATTTGCGGGTGAGCTCGTTAACCGATTTGATTTTACAGAAACTGCTGCGTGTGAAGCAGATTGAAGACAACAAAGGTAAAACACTGGTTTCCGAAGGTATTGATGCCAATTACCAGGACATGTTGAACTATGCTGTTTTTGCGTTAATCCATTTGGGAAAAGCAGCTTAAAACGGATGGCTTTACAATGCCTTCCAAATCCAACCGAATACACTAATTTTTAGATACCGTTATGAAATATTTAGTTTCCTTTTCACGCCTGTTCGTCGGCATTTTATTTATCATATCCGGCTTAATAAAACTAAACGACCCTATGGGGTTTTCCTTCAAGCTGGAAGAATATTTTGCTGAGAATGTCCTGAATATGCCTTTCCTGATTCCCTACGCTTTAATCATTGCCGTTTTTGTAGTGGTTTTTGAAGTGGTTCTGGGTATCGCGCTGCTTCTGGGCTTTAAACCGAAGTTTACCATGTGGAGTTTGCTACTCATGATTGTCTTCTTTACTTTCCTGACCTTCTACTCTGCTTATTTCAACAAGGTAACCGATTGCGGTTGTTTTGGAGATGCCCTGAAACTGACACCGTGGGAATCCTTTACTAAAGATATTGTACTGTTAGTATTCATCCTGATTTTATTCTTTAACCAGAAACTGATCAAACCGCTGTTTAGCAGTACTGTTGGTGCACTAACCGTATTTGTGAGCTATTCGCTGTGTTTGTTTATGGGGTATTACGTACTGAACCATTTACCGTTAAAAGATTTCAGAGCCTATAAAGTAGGAACCAACATTCAGAAAGGAATGGAAATTCCGGAAGGCGCTCCACAATCGGTTTATGAAATGAATTTTGTGTACAAAGTAAACGGAGCGGAACAGACTTTTACAGACAAACAGCTGATGAGCCTGCCGGCTGGTGCCGAATTTGTTCGTCGTGACGATAAACTGATCTCTAAAGGATACGAACCGCCTATTCACGATTTTTCCATTGAAAAAGACGGGGAGAATTTTACCGAAGCCATGCTGAACGAGCCAAAACTGATTATGTTTATTTCTTATGATCTGACCAAAGCAAATGCGGAAGGCTTAAAAAGAGTGGAAGCATTCTCTAAAGAAGCGGCAGCAAAAGGCTATAAAGTTATTGGTATGACTGCTTCAAATGATGAAACGATCCAAAAAGCAAAAGCCGATAACAAATTAACATTTGACTATTATTTCTGTGACGGTACCGCTTTAAAAACAATTGAAAGAGCGAACCCGAGCATTGTTGTTCTCGAAAAAGGAACCATCGTACAGAAACTGCACTGGAATGACATTGCCGATGTTGTTTTGAAATAAAACAGCATTTACATGATACAATACCTGTTCCATAAAATCGGATATGCACTGTTAACACTTTTCGGAGTGATAACAGTCATATTCTTTTTATTCAATGTCCTGCCCGGCGATCCGGCACGAATGATGCTCGATCAGAATGAAAATTCAGAGCAGCTGGCGCTGGTTAAAAAGAAATACGGTTTCGACAAACCGGTTGGAACACAATACCTTTACTATCTGAACGACTTGTCCCCCATTTCGTTTCACAGCAAAAACAGCGATGAATACACCTTCCTTTCCGAAGGAAAATACAATGCTGTTTCCCTGTTTGCCATTGGCAGCAACCAGGTGGTTTTAAAAACCCCTTATTTAAGGGAAAGTTTCCAGAAAAGCGGAAAAAAAGTATCGCAGGTTATCGGAGATACCCTGCCCAATACGGCAGTTCTGGCTTTCTTTGCCATTGTGATCGCGATCGTTATCGGAATCATACTGGGTGTGGTTTCCGCCATTTATAAAGATACCTGGCTGGATCGTTTTATTGCTTTGGTGAGCACTTTAGGAATGAGTATTCCTTCTTTTTTCAGTGCTATCTTATTTGCCTGGTTTTTTGGTTTTCTGCTGCACCGTTATACGCATTTAAACATGACCGGAAGCCTGTATGAAGTAGACGATTTTGGAAACGGAACTTACATTCAGTGGAAAAACATTATACTGCCGGCTGTTGTTTTAGGAATCCGCCCTTTGGGTGTTGTGATTCAGCTGATGCGAAACTCTTTGCTGGAAGTCATGAGCCAGGATTACATCCGTACCGCCCGTGCCAAAGGTTTAAGTGAAATCCGCATTATCCGGAAACACGCGCTGAAAAACGCTTTAAATCCGGTAGTTACCGCTATATCCGGCTGGTTTGCCTCCATGTTGGCCGGAGCCGTTTTTGTCGAATATATCTTCGGATGGAACGGTCTTGGAAAAGAAATTGTTGATGCCCTGAATACCCTGGATTTACCGGTAATTATGGGTGCTGTTCTGGTTATTGCGGCAACTTTTGTCGTGATCAACATCCTGGTAGACATCATTTATGCTTATCTGGATCCGAAAATCAAATTACAATAACATTTTCTTCACATAAGATTTTATACTTTTATAGCTGAAATAAATTTTAAACCCCATTTTATGAGAAACATAATTGCCTTCGTTTTAACTTTGTTTATGACAATTGGCTGTACCAATGCACAAACACCGAAAGAATTCTCCAAAGAGAGTCTGGATTACAAAATGGTTACCCCGGAGGGTAGCGAGATCAGCTTTAAAGATGTTTTAAAGAAATACAAAGGCAAAACCGTAGTGGTTGACGTTTGGGCTTCCTGGTGCCCGGACTGTATTAAAGGCATGCCGAAAGTGGTGAACCTACAAAATGAATTTACAGATGTAGTGTACCTTTTCATTTCTGCCGATAAAACACCGGAAGCCTGGAAAAAAGGTATTGAAAAATACAATGTAAAAGGTGAACACTACCTGTTAACCGACGGTATGAAAGGTGCTTTTGGCAAATCGATAAAACTGGACTGGATTCCCCGCTATATGGTAGTGGACAAAAAAGGAAAAATTGCGTTATTCAAAGCTATTGAAGCTGACGATGAAACGCTGATTACGACATTAAAAACTTTAAAATAATGAGACATAGTATTGTTGCAGGAAACTGGAAAATGCACAAAAATGCATTTGAAACCGAAGACTTATTAAACGAATTAATCGACAAACTTCCTGCTGATAAAGAGGTAGAGATTATTGTTGCGCCAACGTTTGTAAACCTGGCTTCGGCCGTGCAACATTTAGAATTCACCAATATTGGCGTGGCTGCACAAAACATGCACCAGGCTGAAGGTGGTGCTTTTACCGGCGAAATTTCTGCCGACATGTTAAAAAGCATCGGTGTGAGCACTGTGATACTGGGGCACTCCGAAAGACGTGCTTATTTCCATGAAACGGATGCGTTATTAGCCAATAAGGCCGATACAGCCTTAAAACACGACATGCGTATTATTTTTTGTTTTGGAGAAGAACTAAAAGACCGCCAAAGCAAACAGCATTTCAATATTGTTGAAAACCAGCTGAAAGACGGTTTGTTCCATCTGGATGCCAAAGCCTGGGAAAACATTGTGCTGGCTTATGAGCCGGTTTGGGCTATCGGAACCGGAGAAACAGCAACACCGGATCAGGCTCAGGAAATGCACCAGTTTATCCGTCAGACCATAGCCGACAAATACGGCAAGGAAGTGGCAGAAAACGTATCTATTTTGTACGGTGGCAGCGTTAAACCTGAAAATGCGAAAGAAATTTTCTCGAAACCGGATGTAGACGGCGGACTGATTGGCGGTGCGGCATTAAAAGCTGACGATTTTGCAGCAATAGCCAGCGCGGTATAAAGGCCACTCAAAATACAATATTAAAAAACACTCGTTATTCGCGAGTGTTTTTTTTCGTTATTTCTACATATAAATCAATATGTTATGAAATTTTATATCCTATATTTGGTGCTTTAGTTATTATCCTCAATTAATCCTAAAATCCAAACATGAAAAAAATTATTCTTCTCCTTCTTTTATGCCCCCTGATTTCTTTTTCCCAAAAGATCAAAACAAAAAAAGACCGTGTTCTGATTGATGAAAAAGAAGTTGCCATCCTGAAAGATCAGGTTCGTGACCAGTATGAATTATTCGACTTAAACGGCGTAAAACAATTTACCGTGGAATACAAAGGTATGTCGGAAGGGCAAACCATTATCAACCAATGGCTGCTTGTTACTTCTGCCGACGGTTCCCAGCAAACAGAAATCCCTTATGAGGTATTGATCAATTCGTTGAGCCCAACGAAAATAGTACTGCATTTACTAACTGTCAAGTACGGCTTATTTGACGCTAACGGTTTCAACAAACAGAAAATAGAGGCTTTCTTTGCCACGAAAAGAGAAAGCATCAGCGATAAATCCCTGAAAGCAAAAGTAGAAGCGGTGGCTTCCAAAAAAGACAAACAGGATAAAATAGCCCGATACAAACCTTTTGTTAAAAACGACGGTACGATCCTTTTTGGCGGAACAGCCGGTACCACTATTGTAGGAAAAGCAATTTCGTCTGGCTATACCGCTTTTGGCAGCAATAACACCATCAGCATTTACGATCTGGACAACGTTCTGGTGGCGACGGCTAATGCTACCGGTAATGCCAATAATGATGTAAACGTAACCCTGTTTAACGACAGTAAGTTTACCTATCAGGCAGAAAAGCGTTTTGGACCCGATAATACCATTTTCATTAAAGACCTTGTAGGCGAACTGGTTTACCGCGATATTACTTTAGGACATCAGGCGAAAACCTACAACCGCAACCTGATGAATGAAAAAATAAAGCTGGCGAAAGACAGAAGTAAAAACATTTACAACGTGAAAGGTTATGCCATTGATGAAAAAGGGGTAAAATACAGCGGTACGTTAACCGCCCAGTTTGAAAAACTGGATATTAACCAGACCGGCGATACCCAGGTAGTGGATGCTATTGACAATTATGGTAAAAACGTTTCGGTTAAATACCTGAATGAAAAAGGAAAAGAGCGTACCATTACCCTATCGGCAAAAGACAATACTACATTTTATGTTATCAATGAAGACGGTACCGAAACCCGTTACCAGGGCATGAAAGTAAAAGGGGATGCCATGAAAAAGTTATCGAACGCGATGTCATTGGGTTTTAACAATGCTTATTTCTACAAAACTTTATACACCAGTAAAGACAACACTCTTTTGGTGGATCCGGTTGAAGAAGACCGTTTTGTAATCCGGTTAAAGAACAAGGATGTGGGTCAGATGATCGACAAAAGAAACAACGATAAATTGTCGACAGAACTGGCAGAATACCTGTCCGGTTGTAAAAAGTTAGCTGCAGAGATTAAAAATGGTGCTTTTGATTTGAAAAACACAGAAAATCTTATTAATATTGTTAACGAATACAATGATTGCAAATAAAAAATTAACACCCTCCTGAAAAACGCCCGTAAATACGGGCGTTTTTTATTAAAAATACAATTTCATTTATCGGAATTTCAGAAAACAAAAACCCTCGTTCCCTGTTTATTCTGAGAAAAGGAAGAACGGTTTTTCAAAAGGGTTTTTCATCTGAAAATCTGCCGGCGGCAATGTGGCTTCCTTTTTTGTTTTATACAAGGCTATATTTTTTAGTGTAACGGCACCGTTAACCGCAAAACCAAATTTCCCTCCTGCTTTAAGAATCGCAGCCGTATCGGTATACACTATTACCGCTTCGTTATTAAGCCATACAAACAGCTGGTTTCCGGCTTTTTGAATTTTCCAGTCCAGCCAGCGGTATTCCATCAGGAATTTCACCTTGGGAAGTTTCCCGATATTTCCGGTACTTTCGATATATCGTGTTGCAGGATGCTTATACAGCGAACGATCTTCTATCGCTACCCGGTCTTCAAGCTGGTTTAACAATATCCCCACATATTTTTCTTCGTGAAGGTTGGTAATCACTTCAAACAAATAGGCATTTGGATCGACTAAGGTCGAAAAGGTCAGGATATAATTCTCAGGTAATGTTTTATTACTGACCAGTATAGCCCACTCTTTGTTTCGGGTTCCTATAACCGCCCCTTCTTTAACCTGCCAATCGCCATTTACTGTATTCCATTTTTTGCTAAGCTGCTGCTTTGTGAAGTTTTCCTGAAACACACTTCTGGTTTGTGCTCCGGTATTCTGTAAACCGGTAATCGCGAGTATCCAAAACAACAGGACGGCAATTTTATTGCTGCTTTTCATTTTCATTGGGTATTGTTATTCTTTACCGGCCTAAGCAGGTATTTTTCTGCAAATGCGGTAATATCAAAATCTTTAAAGCTCAGGGTGCCACATTGTGTTTTAAAGATATTGCCGACTTCCGGCGAATAGAACCGCTCCAGGTATAACATTCCGTCATTTTGATCCGGGCTGAAAACAGCAAAAAACTGGCCTTTATTGAATACGTTGTAATAGATAACGATATCCTGATCCATACTCATTACGCCGCCTTCATTCGTTCCGCCAAAAGACGGCATCGGGCGGTATTCCCTGTTAAACATCTTGTCGTTGTTTGCAATTTCCTTCAATGCTCCGTTTACGCGCTGTAACAACAGTGCTTTGGCTCCGCCTCCTTCCCTGACCTGTATGGACAGGTAGTAATCCTGAAAACCACGCGGTGCATATCTCAGATAGGAAAGTCCAACATAACCTTTTGCGATATGCCTGTCAAGTATTGTTTTTGTATTTTCCTGTCCTAGTGTTTTATTCGCCGTAACCAAAAGCATCACCACCAGCAATAGTTGTATTGCAGTGCTTGAAAACACTACCGGAACGGTAAAAAAGCCGTTCCCGATTATTTCCTTCCTCATTATTATTCCTTTCCTTTTACTATAATTTAGACTGTGAGCAACTATAACAATGCCATTAGCGCTTCATAATACAGTGCTAAGCCTTCCGGATGTTTTTCCAGAAACAGGAACGGTTCGATCAGTTCCAATTCCATTAACAAAAAGGTCCCGTTTGCAATAATACCATCCACACGGGCATACAGGCATCCTTTTGCAAATTTATCGACATATAGCTGTGCCGTTTCAATATACTGTTTATCGATTGCTTCGTCATGGATCGTGCCGCCGTAATAATGCTGTATCCTGAAGTCGCCCGACTTTGGTTTTTTTACAATACAATGACTGTATTTTCCGTTAAAGAACAAAAAGGACCACTCGCCTTCCGTCTGGATTTCTTTCATAAAAGGCTGGGCAATAAAAGCTTCCTCTACTAACAAGGCATGACCGTCTTTCTGAATTGACGCACAATTTTCCGGAGTAATCACCATCGTATTTTTCGCTCCGGCACTGATGCAGGGTTTGAAGATAATTTTATCACTGTTGAAGTGTCTGAAAAACATTTCAAAATCCGGTTTTTCTCCTTTTTCTATAAAAAGTGACGGAATAACGCCGAGCCCGGCTGTTGCAATATCATTCAGATAATGTTTGTCGCTATTCCATTTTACAACGGTGTACGGATTGAGTATTTGTATGCCAAGGTTGTGCAACCGGTCCAGCCAGGCTGTAAATTCCCGGATCTTGTCGTGATAGTCCCAGGGCGCTTTCAGAATAACCGTTTTATAATCTGCCCAATTCACCTTAGAATCGGTCCATATTTCGCGGGTAATGTCCAGCCCTTTTTCCTGCAGATAGTGTAATAAAAGTGTGTCTTCATCTGCAACATCTGCCGTTATATAGCGTTGCTGAATTTCATAACAAACGTAAGCTATTTTCATATTGTCTTCCTTAATAGTAAGCATTAAACGGAGTATTGTATGGTTTTAAACACCGCCATACCGTTGCCGGCCTCCATCTATAAAGTTCTGACATTTTTTGCTATTTTATACGTTTTTTTCTATAAAAAAGCGGTTTCCGGATATGCATTTAACGGAAGTGGTTTCCGGTTCTGTAACAGAAAAAAAAGGGTACCATTCTAAAATAAAAAAATCCCGTTTAAACGGGATTTTCTTTAGCTTTTTGCTGTGGCAATTACAAATTTGAGTTTGTTTCGCACACCTATCTGTAACAAGTCCACCAGGTCCTGAACCTGTAAATTATACGGTATTCTTACTACTATGGTCTGTTCTTTCTGTGTTCCAAGCTTTTCCAGCAGCTTTGTTTCCAGTTCCTCAAACGGCACTTCCTGTTTGTCTACAAAATAGTGCTTGTCTTCGGTTACGGAAAGGCTGATAAACTGCTTGTTCGTTGTTTCTTTTGCTTCTGCTTTGGGCAGCATCAGATTGATAACATTCGGATTTGCCAAAGTGGAGATAATCAAAAAGAACAACAGTAAAAAGAACATAATATCACTCAAAGCAGAGGAAGCTACTTCGGCGTGAAAACGTCTGTTTCTTTTAATTCTCATTATTTATTCGGCTGTTGAATTATATTAATAAACTCTAATCCCTGACGTTGTACATTTAATGAAAAATGGTCGATCATCATATTGAAAAAGTGATAGGCTGCATACGCAATAACCCCAACAATTAATCCTAAACCACTACTGATCATTTTTTCATATAAACCACCTGAAATATTACCGATACTGATATTTTCAGTAATGGAGATCGTATAGAAAATTTTAATTACCCCGGAAATCGTTCCGATAAATCCTAAGATTGGTGCAATACCGGCTACAATACCCAGGTATCCTAATTTCTTTTCCATCAACCCCATTTCAATATTGGCGCTTTTTTCAATGGCCAGATCTATTTCATTAATCGGACGCCCGATAGTGTTCACCCCATTCTTAAGAACGGTTCCGTAGGCTGTATTTGATTTTTCACAGATCATCGCTGCCGACTGTATATTACCGGAGTTCAGCTGGTATTTTAATTCATTAAGCAACGAATTGTCCATTTTGGTTTGCTTCTTAATGTATAAATATCGTTCGATGATGATATAAAGTGTCAGGAAGAAAAGAATGAAAATGGGAAGTACCATGACCCCGCCTTTCATGATCAGCTGGAAAAAATTAACCGATTCAACCGCTGTATTGGCTACTACTGGTTCATTTACAACTGGTTCGGCGGAAACAGGATTAGCTTGCAATAAAAAATTAAAAATCATGTTTTATAAGTCGTTTTATTTGGGTTAAATATAAGTATTTGCTTTTTAAAATAGCAACTACTATACCATAAATAACGAAATTTAATGCCAAAGCGTATTTTTCCGTTTAAAAAATTTCACATACAAAAAGAGCCCGTATAAAACGGGCTCTTCTATTATTGATAAACGGAATACGTTATTATTCTTCCGTTTTGTTGTGACGAACTTCAATTTCTTCTCTTTCTTTCTTCGTAACCGTATCACAAAGAACCGGTGTAGCGATGAATAATGAAGAATAAGTACCCACTGTAATACCCACTAACATTGCAAAGATAAATCCACGGATTGACTCACCTCCGAAGATGAACATGATTAACAATACCAAAATCATTGTTAAAGATGTATTGATTGTTCTGGACAATGTAGTATTAATAGAGGTATTTACGATATCGTTGAAATGTCCTTTCGTATTACCTGCGATATACTCACGTACCCTGTCGAATACAATTACGGTATCGTTCATCGAGTATCCGATTACTGTTAGAATCGCAGCGATAAAGTGCTGGTCCATTTCCATGTGGAATGGCATGAATTTATAACAGAAAGAGTAGATACCCAATACGAAGATAACGTCGTGTGCTACCGCTGCAATAGCTCCTAATGAGTACTGCCATTTTCTAAAAGAAACCATTAAGTAAAGGAATACAATTGCCATTGATCCTAAAACTGCCCAGTAAGAGTTTGTTTTAATATCGTCTGAAACTGCCGCACTTACTTTTGAAGCCTGTAATACCCCGATTTTCTTACCGTCGAAAGTATTGATGAATTTGTCATACGTTAAGTCCTGAGAATAGTATTTCTTCAAGGCGTTGTATAATTTTTCATTTACTTCTTTATCAACTTCAGAACCGGTTTCCTGTACTTTATATTTCGTTGTAATTTTCAGCTGATTTGCATCACCGAATACTTTTGCTTCCGCACTACCAAAAACTTCTTCTTTCGATAAAGCATCCGCAATTTCAGAAGGCTCAATTACTTTTTCAAATTTAACCTGGAATGTTCTACCTCCTACGAAGTCAACACCTTCATCCAATCCGTTAATCGCGAACGACACACAGCTTAATACCACTACTAAACCAGAGAATAAATACGTCCATTTTTTAATTCCTAAGAAATCGAAATGGAAGTTTGTAAACCAGTTTTTAGTAATTGATGTTGAGAAATGCAATTTATCACCTCGGCTAACGCTCCAGTCTAATAACATTCTTGTAATGAAGATCGACGTAAATAATGAGGTAATAATACCAATTAATAATGTTGTAGCAAATCCTTTAATAGGTCCTGTTCCAAAAATCAATAGTACTAAACCGGTAAGGATGTGTGTAACGTTTGCATCGGTAATAGACGACATTGCTCCTCTCCATGTGAACGAGAACCGAACGGCTTCATCTAACGATTTTCCAAGCCTTAATTCTTCTTTTGCTCTTTCATAGATAATGATGTTCGCATCCACTGCCGTACCCATCGTTAATACGATACCTGCAATACCCGGTAAGGTTAATACCGCACCTAAGCTTGCCAAAATTCCGAATAAGAACAATAAGTTAACGATCAACGCGATGTTTGCAAACCAACCTGCTTTTCCATAATAGAATACCATCCATAGGGATACTAATAATAAACCTACTAATGAGGATGTAATACCGTTATCGATAGCTTCCTGTCCTAATGACGGACCTACCACTTCCGATTGTACAATTTCTGCAGAAGCCGGCAGTTTACCTGCTCTTAAAATGTTTGCTAAGTCTTTTGTCTCAGCTACGTCGAATACACCTGAAATTTCAGAACGTCCTCCTGCAATTGGTCCTGAAGATACTCCCGGAGCAGAATAAACGATGTTGTCTAAAACAATCGCAATATTACTTTGTTGTGTATATGCTTTTCCTGTTAGTTCTTCCCATTTTCTTGCACCGGTTGCATTCATCTGCATTGTTACAGACGGGCGACCCATCTGGTCAAATGATTCTCTTGCATCCGTAATAACACCACCACTCATTGGAGGAATACCTTCTCTGTTTGCTTTTAAAGCATACAATTCAATTACGTTTGGTGATTTAGGGTTTAATTTACCCCATGCAAAACGAACATAACGTTGCTCTGCCGGTAATAAAGAACGGATATCATCTCTTTTTAAATAAGAGTTGATTTTTGCAGTATCTTTAGGATTAAAGTAAGCCAATACCGGGCTTCCCTGTTGTCCTCCACCTACAGCCAAATCCAATAAAGGATTGTTTCCTTTTTTAGCTGCTGCAGAATCTTTTGCTTTATTGGTTAACAATGAATCGATATCTGAAGTTTTTGGTGCTTCTTTCGTTTCAACTGTTGCTTTTTCTGTTTTTTTCAGTACTTCATTAGCTGCTAAAAGGAAGTTTCCGATTTCGTCAGACTTGTATGTTTCCCAAAATTCTAATTGTGCAGTACTTTGTAATAATTTCTTAATACGATCTACATCTTTTGCTCCCGGAAGCTCTACTAAGATTCTTCCAGATTCTCCTAATTTCTGGATATTAGGCTGTGTTACTCCAAATTTGTCGATACGCTCTCTTAATACTCTAAAAGCACTTTCTACAGACTCGTCAACTTTTTTTCTAAGTACTGTTTTCACCTGAGCGTCGGACATATCAAATTTGATTACATCACTTAAATTTCTGTTTCCAAAAATTTCCGGTGAAGCCAATTTTGTTGTTCCGTTTGCCTCTTTGTCAAAAGCAACGAAGAAAGCATCCAGATAACTTTGGTTTCCTTCTCTGTTTTTAGTTGCTTCAGCAATCGCTTTATTGAAAACTGGATTTTTTGAATTATTCGCCAATCCTTTCAATACGTCTTTAACTGAAATTTGAAGAATTACGTTAATTCCTCCTTCAAGGTCAAGACCTTTGTTAATTTGTTTAGCTCTTACTTCATCAAAAGTATGACCTAAAAAAACTTTTTCTTTACTAATAGAATCAAGGTAAGACAATTCTTTCTTAGAATCGCCATTAGCAAACGCCTTAGCCTTGCTCTCGATATTATTGGTAACAAATGTGAAGGAAAGTTGGTAAATACTTACCAATGCAAAAAGTATTGCAAAAAATTTAATGAGTCCTTTATTCTGCATTATTACTAAAAATTAATTATTCATTTTTTTCAAAAACGAGCAAATATATAATTTACCAAAAGATTAACCAATTAATTTGCTAATATTATCAAAAAAAAAGACTGCTTTCGGCAGCCTTTCGGTATTTATGAATGAATGTTTATACTAAAACTGATTTTAAATCGGCGTTCATCGCACGAACCGCATCGGCACTCTTGGCAAAAAGTGCTTTTTCGGCATCATTTAATGCGATATTCACAATTTCTTCTACACCGTTTTTACCGATGATACACGGAACACCGATGCAAATATCCTGCTGACCGTATTCTCCTTCCAGATATACCGAACAAGGAATCATTCGCTTCTGATCATTCAGAATACTGTCTACTAAGAAGGCTACAGAAGCTCCCGGCGCATACCAGGCAGATGTTCCCAGCAATCCTGTTAAAGTCGCTCCGCCTACCATAGTATCGGCCGCAACTTTATCCAGCACATCCTGAGCTAAAAAGTCGGAAACCGGGCTACCGTTGTAAGAAGCCAGACGGGTTAACGGAATCATCGTTGTATCGCCGTGACCACCTATTACCATACCCTGAACGTCATTTGACGGCTTATCCAAAGCTTTGGACAAATAATATTTAAAACGGGAACTATCCAGCGCACCACCCATACCAATGATTCTGTTTTTTGGCAATCCGGTAGCTTTCAGCGTTAAATAGGTCATCGTATCCATAGGATTGGAAACCACTACAATAATGGTATCCGGAGAATATTTCAGTACATTTTCCGCAACCGATTTTACAATCCCTGCATTAATCCCGATTAATTCCTCACGGGTCATTCCCGGTTTTCTAGGGATTCCCGAAGTAATCACCACAACATCACTTCCTGCTGTTTTCGAATAATCGTTTGTACTTCCTGAAACTTTTGTATTAAATCCTGTTGTTGTGGCGCATTGCATGATATCCATCGCTTTACCTTCGGCAAAACCTTCTTTGATATCCAAAAGAACCACTTCGCTTGCAATTCCTCTATAAGAGATAACGTCCGCACAAGTCGCTCCTACATTACCTGCGCCCACTATTGTTACTTTCATAATATTCTAAATAAGTATTAAATTAATATGTTTTTATTGAGAAAACCAATATACAAATTTTATGTACGCAAAACACATAACCCCAAAAAAATACCGGTTTTTTTAAACAAAAAAGGATGTCATTTTCTGACACCCTTTTTTCTATTCTTTCACTAAGCATCAATCTTAGCGTAAACTGCATTTTTCTCAATAAATTCTCTACGAGGCGGTACTTCATCACCCATCAGCATCGAGAAAACCCTATCGGCTTCCGCCAGACTGTCAATAGATACCTGACGCAGCGTACGGAATTCCGGATTCATGGTTGTTTCCCATAACTGCTCCGCGTTCATCTCTCCAAGACCTTTATAACGCTGGATATTGGTTCCACCGTTCATTCTTTCTGAAATTTCATCACGCTGCGCATCCGTCCACGCATATTCTTTTTTGGTCCCTTTTTTCACCATATATAAAGGTGGGGTAGCAATATATACATAACCGTTTTCGATAAGCTCCTTCATATAACGGAAGAAGAACGTTAAAATAAGTGTAGAAATGTGACTACCATCAACGTCGGCATCACACATGATCACTACTTTATGGTAACGTAATTTTTCAAGGTTCAATGCTTTACTGTCTTCAGCAGTACCAATGGTCACTCCTAAAGCGGTAAAGATATTTCGGATCTCTTCGTTTTCAAATACTTTGTGATGCATTGCTTTTTCAACGTTCAGAATCTTACCACGCAATGGTAAAATCGCCTGGAAAGCACGGTCACGACCTTGTTTTGCCGTTCCACCCGCCGAGTCTCCCTCGACAAGGAATACTTCACATTTTGCCGGATCCTGCTCAGAACAGTCGGATAATTTACCCGGTAATCCGCCACCGCCCATAACGGTTTTACGCTGCACCATTTCACGTGCTTTTTTAGCAGCATGACGTGCCTGTGCAGCCAAAATTACCTTCTGAACAATTATTTTCGCATCATTAGGATTTTCTTCAAGATAGTTTTCCAGCATTTCTGCCACCGCCTGACTTACCGGCGAAACCACTTCCCTGTTTCCTAATTTTGTTTTGGTCTGTCCCTCAAACTGAGGTTCCGAAACTTTAACCGATACAATTGCCGTTAATCCTTCACGGAAATCATCCCCGGAAATTTCGAATTTTAATTTTTCTAATAATCCGGATGCATCTGCATATTTTTTAAGGGTTCTTGTCAAACCGCTTCTAAATCCTTGTAAGTGCGTTCCTCCTTCGTGTGTATTGATATTGTTCACGTAAGAGAAAATGTTTTCAGAATAGCTGTTGTTGTAAATCAGCGCCACCTCAACCGGAACTTCTCCCTTATCGGTTTCCATACTGATCACATGCCCGATAATAGGCTCTCTGTTACCATCTAAAAACTTAACAAACTCTTTTAAACCTTCTTTGGAATGAAACGTTTCTCCGGCAAAATTCCCGTCTTTATCCGTTTCTCTTCTGTCAGTAAGTGTGATTGTAATTCCTTTGTTCAGGAAAGACAATTCACGCATACGTGCCGCCAAAGTATCATAAGAATACTCTGTTGTTTGTGTAAAAATGGTTCTGTCCGGTTTAAAGGTAACGATAGTACCTCTTTTTTCGGTTTCCCCTATTTGTTTAACCGGGTAAACGGCTTTACCTCTTTCGTATTCTTGCTCGTATATTTTTCCTTCTCTGTGAACAGTCGCACGCAAATGGTCGGATAATGCGTTAACACACGATACCCCAACCCCGTGTAAACCTCCGGAAACTTTATAGGAATCTTTATCAAATTTACCTCCTGCACCGATTTTCGTCATGACAACTTCCAATGCAGAAACACCTTCTTTCTTATGAATATCAACCGGAATACCACGACCGTTATCTTCAACGGTAACGGAATTATCTTCGTTAATGGTTACGTGTATAGTATCACAATGTCCAGCTAATGCCTCATCGATCGAGTTATCCACAACCTCATAAACCAAGTGGTGAAGACCTCTCGTTCCTACATCGCCAATATACATTGAGGGACGCATTCTAACGTGCTCCATCCCCTCAAGGGCCTGAATACTGTCTGCTGAATAATTGTTTTTCTTTACTTCTTCGCTCATAATTTATTTTCTAAAAAATGTAATTTTTCGTCTAACGAGCAAATATATGAAAACGCAGAGGATAATACACTAAAAATAACCCACATTAGGGTGTAAGTTATCAACAAAAAGGGTTTATAATCCTTAAAAAAGTCCTGTATTCCGCAATTCCCGAAATAAAAAAAACGCCGGCAAATTACCGGCGTTTTTCAAACAAACAAACTAATCACATATGAAAAGATCATACTTCGGCTTTTATCGTTGCAATCGTAGGATCGGCTTTAACGTGAGCGGTATTCGCCCGTCCGCTCGGATCCTGATTTTCCTGCCATTTCGGTATCCATTTACGAACTGTTTTGGCAGCACTTGCCTGAGGGAAATGCTTGTGAAAAATGGTTCTGTAGAAATACGCTTCTTTGGTGGCCGGTGTGTTGTGCGGAAACAATTCCGCTGCTTTTTCCATTTCCTGATCGGTTACCCGGGCAGAACCGTAAGCAATCAACTTATCGATCCAGTTGTAGCCCACCCCGTCTGAAAACTGTTCTTTCTGACGCCATAAAACACTTTCCGGCAAATATGGTTTTTCAGGAGTATCAAAGGCTTTTCGCAAAATGTATTTTTCAACACCGCCATAGGTCGCCGGTTGTTTTTCTTCCGGTTTTATTTTGATGGCCAGGTTTAAAAAGGCTTTATCTAAAAACGGTACTCTCGCTTCCAGTCCGTGTGCCATGGTCGACTTATCCGCTCTCAGCAAATCGGCAGTAGCCAGTTTCTGAACTCTTTCAATCGTTTCTTTCTGAAAATCTACAGCCGAAGGCGCGTTCCGGAAATACAGGTAGCCCCCAAAAATCTCATCAGCTCCTTCTCCTGACAGCACTACTTTGATCCCTTTTTCGGTTATGGCTCTGGAAAGAAAATACATAGGCGTACTGGCTCTGATAGAGGTCACATCATACGTTTCCAGATGCCAGATCAGGGTATCCAGTATTTCAATTCCTTCTTCTATGGTAAAATAGATTTCATGGTGTTCGGTTCCGAGGTATTCCGCTACCGCTCTTGCTGCAATTACATCGGGTGCATCGGCATCCAGCCCGATCGAAAACGAATGCAGTTTTTGTCCGCCGGCTTCCTGTATCAGCCGGGAAGCGATGGATGATGTCAGCGAGGAATCCAAGCCTCCGGAAAGCAATACACCTATCGGCACATCACTCATCAGTCTTTTTCGAACGGCTTCCGTCAGTGTTTCGCGGATTGCTTTTAAATCCAGTTTTTCAACCGCTTTGGTATGGTCTTCCCATTGCGGCTGGTAGTATTTTACAAACCCGGTTTTAGGGGAATAATAATGTCCCGGCGGAAAGGCGGCAAACGACTTGCACTGGTCTGCCAATGCTTTCATTTCGGAAGCAAAATAGATCGCCCCGTGTGCATCAATCCCGTAATATAACGGCTTTACGCCCAGCGGATCACGCCCGGCTATAAAATCATCGCCATCAATAACCACAAAGGCAAAAATTCCGTCGAGCATATCGCAAAATTCATAGCCGTATTCTTCATAAAGATGTACAATCACTTCCGAGTCGGAAGTTGTGCGGAAAGTATGGTGCTTTAAAACAGTATCACGCAGTTTCTGGTGATTATAGATTTCCCCGTTGTGAACCATCCACGCCGAACCGGTTCCCTGAATGGGTTGTTTTCCGGTATGCAAATCGACAATCGACAAACGCTCATGACTTAAAAAATGTCCTTTTTCGGTAAGGTGTAAATCACTTTCATCCGGTCCGCGATGGGACATTCTTTTCGACAATTGCTTTACCAATGCCGCTTCTGTCCCTTTTCCTATAACTGCTAATATCCCGCACATAACTTTATCTTTAATTGGTTATTATTACGAAACAAAATTGCCTTTATTAGTTTTAATTAAAAAGTAAAAACAATTATATAGTTATAATTTAAAACCAAAATAAGATACTTAGAGTTAAATCAAAACATAAAGCTTTCTTTACAGCATGTTTTGATTATAGATTATAATTTACTCCTGCCCGGTTCCGGGTTCACTTTAGTGTTTTTAAAATCAAAAAGCCCGGACGATTGTCGGGGCTTTGGCTATTACGGGGTTATTTTCCGTCAAAAGGATTTATTTTAATGTTTTGGAATAGTCTTCCAGCAGCTTCTTTTCGTCCGCATGGAGCGACTCCATTCCTTTCCGGCTTATTTTTTCAAGTATACGGTCGACTTCTTTTTGTTTGCGTACTTTTTCGGCATTATACCGTTCGTCAATGGTATAGTTCCGTTCCTCCGTATGCTGTTTCACAGAAGGATTTTCTTTATTTTTCTTCATAAAGAAATAGGTCACGCCCGAAAAAATCAAAATGATCGTTAATGTTATCATGTCTTTTGTAAATAAAATAACCGCACAATTTATTTGACCTGTTTTCCTTGTACAAAAGTGTTTACAGGCTGTACATACGGAATTCCGTCAATATCCATGGTCATAATGTCCACATCAAAAATAACAAAGTCCGCCCATTTTCCTACTTCCAGGCTTCCTTTTTCGTTTTCTTCAAAATCCGAATAAGCTGCCCAGATGGTCATTCCTTTTAAGGTTTGCTCCCTCGTTAGCGCATTTTCCATCTGAAATCCGTTATCCGGAAAGTTTTTCAGGTCTTTACGCGCCACTGCGGCATAGAACGTGTACATCGGGTTTACTTCTTCAATCGGGAAATCTGTTCCCAAAGCTATCAATCCGGCTTTTTCGAGCATGGTTTTATAGGCATACGAATATTTCAGCCGTTTTTTCCCCAGGCGGTCTTCTGCCCAGTACATATCGGAAGTGGCATGCGTAGGCTGCACGGAAGGAATGATTCCCAGTTTAAAATAGTCGAAATCCTGTTCTCTCATGATCTGGGCATGTTCTATTTTCCAGCGGCGATCCGGTTTTCCTTCCAGTACTTCTTTATAGATTTTCAGCAATACCGTATTGGTAGAGTCGCCAATAGCATGGGAATTCATCTGATAATCGGAACCGGCAATTTGCCGGGCTATTTCCCTAATGGCCGGAATTGGCGACAGCAATGCTCCAAATTGTTTCGGCTTGTCGGAATACGGCAGGTGCAAACAGGCTCCTCTGGAACCCAATGCGCCATCGCCCATAAATTTAAACGAACGGACATTCAGTTTGTCTGTTCTATAGATTCCCAATTGGGTATAATGGTCCACATTTTCGCGGGTAGCCATTACCATTGCATAAATGTTGATATCCAGAATTTTTTCCTGCTGCAAACTGTCGATCAAATCGATTACCTCTCTTTCCAATCCGGCTTCGTTAATGGTGGTCAGCCCGTATTTGAACATTTCTTTCTGAGCATCTACCAAAGCGCTGATCTGCGTTTTACGGGAAGGTTTCGGAATAATTGCCGAGATCAGTTCCATCGGGTTGTCTACCAGAATCCCGGTGAGTTTACCGTCTTTTATTTCGATCTGTCCGCCCTGGGTTTTGGTTTTGGTTGTAATACCTGCCAGTTCAAGTGCTTTGCTGTTAACAAGCATGGCGTGTCCGTCAATTCTGGTGAGCACAACTGGTGTATCGGGAAAGTGTTTATCCAACAGTTCTTTTGTTGGAAACTCCTTTACTTTCCAATCGTTCTGGTCCCATCCTCTTCCCAGAATAAAGGTTTGTTTTTTCTCTTTTTGAAAAGCCAGGATGCGGTCTATAATTTCCTGATAGCTTTGCGTTCCTCTCAGGTTAACCGCCTGCATGTTCATCCCCAGTCCGTAAAAATGGGCATGCGCATCATAGAATCCGGGATAGATGAATTTATCTTTGGCAACGATAACTTTCTTAGCACTGAATTTTTTAGCGATATCCGCTTTGTTTCCGATTGCAATTATTTTTCCGTCTTTTACCGCTAATGCTTCCGCCAATTGGAAGTCTTTATTTACCGTATAGATCTTCGCATCCGAAACAATTAAATCGGCTTCCTGCTTTTTTTGCGCATTTACCAGGGTTGTGACTGCACAAAAGGCAGCTATAATGTATTGTATCTTCATTCTTATTTTATTTATGCCACACTTTCGATAGTGTACCGGGAAGTATTGATTTCAAAGGTTTCGCCAACGGTTCCGCCCATCAGTTTATTCCCTAAAGGCGATTGGGGCGAAAGGGCAATAACGGTCGTGCCATCTATGGTTATTTTGGGCAGTGCCGCACTCATAAACAGGTACATTCCGTTTGCTTTAATCAGGCTCCCTACGGTTATTTTAGCCGTTACCAGCGTACCGTCTATTTTTTCAAGGATGGCTTTCTGGCTGATGGCTTCCTTGAGTTTTGCACTTAATTTTTCCTGTTCCAGATGCATCATGGACAGGGCGGTTTCGTGTTTGTCTCCTGCAGATCCTTTGGCATCATTTTGTGCATCTTCTGCCAATCCGGAAATCATGTCCCGAAAAACATCGATTTTGTCCTGTAATAAAACGATATGGTGTTGGAGTATTTTTTGTTTGAATGTCATTTTCAGGTATTACGGTGAAATACAAAGAAACAAAATATCTGATTTATTTTCAGGGAATCGCTTTAAAAACAAAAGTCCTGTAAAGCATGGTGCTTTACAGGACTTTTCGTAGTATGTTTTCCGGTTTAGAAATCGAATTTGTAGCTTGCCCCGATCAGGAACTGGAATCCCTGTACCGGATAGTTCAGCCAACGCTGGTAATTCTGGCTTGCCAGGTTATTCGCTTTCAGATAACCCGTAAGGCGTTGGTTGTGCTTGTAACCTACGTGGGCATTTAAGTCGAAATAACTATCCAGTGTTACCGTTTTAACTGTAGGCTCCGTTAGAGCGATGTCATTGTACAGGAACTGGTCTTTGCGTTCTCCAACAAAGAATATGTTGGTTCCGGCATACCATTTTTCAGTGATATTAAAATCGAAATCGGCTCCTACTTTAACTGTAGGCATATTCCATGCTTCCTGCAAATCGGTTGTAAAACTGTTGAAGGTACCGTTAATACCGAATGTTACGTTTTTAGAGAAGTCCATTTTCAATTCCCCGAAGAAGCTGATGGTTTTTAGCTTATCGTAAACCACTCCAAATGAGTTTCCGTACACATATCCTTCGGTATTAGTGTTCGCAGTGTCGTAAATATTGCTGGTAAAAAAGGCTTTATCATCGTCACTTTTATAGGAACCTCTCACGTTATAGGCTACATTATTTGCCAGTTTTCCTTTTAATCCCACATAGATATCATATTGCTCACTTGTGGGCGCAATAACTAAGTTAGGGGCTACAAACTGGTTTTCGCCTACGAAATCGGCATAGGTGTTTTGTTTTAATCCGCCTTCCGCTCCGGCATAGGCAATCATTACATCGCCAACAACTTTATAGGATGCTTTTACCTGCGGATAAATATAGAATTTGCCTTCGCTTTCATTATTCAGTTTACCAACGTTATAAAAAAGTCCGGCACCGGCCTGTACCGAAAGGTCGCCCTGCTGCAATAAGATACTTGGCTGTACTCCAAAATTCAGGTAGCTGTATTTCATTTCGCTTTCCGGAAGGTTGTAGTAGTCTTTTTCAAAATTTCCGCCCACATAATCCACTACAAAATCGGCTTTGAATTTCTGGTCTTTGAAATCAAAGTCAATTGACGGTTTTACAAAAAAGCGGTTTTCCGCACTTCCTTTGGCATCCCAGAATCGTTTGAATTGTAACGATGCTTCGTTGAAGTAGCTGTCTTTCATGCCCAGTCTTGCGCCCAGAGTTAGTGTCTGGTAGGTTTGCTGTGCATTCACACCGGCCATTGCCGCTTCATCAAACGGCAGGAAATCGGTTGGCAAGCCATACCAATTGTACAGTTGATGCTGGTACCCCAGATCGGCATTCCAGTTAAAATCCCGCTGCTTGCTTCCGTAAGTAAGGTCCAAAGATGTTTTGGAATATTTGTCATCCAGAATCACATCTTTAATACCACCCTGTGAAGACAGGTGGCGGAACATTCCGGCCACATATTCGGTATTGCTTAGGTTCTTCGTTACAAACAATTCTCCGTTCACCGTGGCGTAGTTTCCAAAGCCCAAGGTAGCGTAGTTGTTGTACAGTTTTTCTTTTTGCGCTTTGTCCACACCTGCCGCTTTCCCTTTGGATGGCGTAAAAGTGGACGCTACCGGAAAAGAGAAAATGTTGTACTGGATTTCTTTTTTCTGAGTATTGTCTTCATCCTCAATTGTCGGGGTTTCCTTTACTTTAAAAGCATCCGATATTGTAGGCGTATAGGGTTTTACTACGTTTACCACTTCTGTTCCCAGGTTTTCATCTTTTTTCTGAGCAAACAGGGCTTGCCCTCCTGTTAAAAGTAGTATTACTGCGATTTTATATTGAAATGTCTTTGTCATATTTTGAATATTTACTATTAAGACGCTGTTTTTTTTACAGGCTTAATTGGTAATTGATGAGTTACGTTTTGCTTCTTCCGACTTAATGAATGTTAGTTCTTTATTAGCTTCATCCACTACATCCTGGTAATTGGCGAAGTTTTTCACCACGCTTTCCAGTATGTAGGTTGCCTGGAAACTGTCTTTTAATCCGTAAAAGTTCTTAGCCATAATAATCAGTCCTTTTGCTCCAAAATATTTGTATCCGGAATAGTCTTTTGCCAGTTTCTGAACAGCAGTATTGGAGGCTTCAAATTTTCCGTCTTTGTTTTTAAAGTAGGCATCATAGTACAAGGCTTCCGCTGCCAGTTCTCCTTTGGCAATGGTCAGCAATTTTGCATAGGCTACTTTTGCTTTTGCCTCATCATTGGATTTGATAGCCGAACGGGCCACGATAATCTGGGCATCACTTTTAATTCTGTCTTCTATTTTGGAGTTTGCCAAAACTTTATCGGCATAAATTACCGCGTTCGGATAGTCTTTTTGCTCGTAATACGACTTCATCAGGTTGGATTGGGCAAAAGTGACGTTTTGCGGGAAGTCTGCTTCCGTTTCCAGTCGTTTTAAAACCGGAATCGCTTTTGCGTAATCGTTTTTCTTCAATACGATTTCCGATAGTCTTGCCAGGGATTGTTCAGTAAATTCGTTACGGGATTTTCCAATTACATATTCGTAGTTTGGAATGGCGTTATTGCCCAAACCTTCGGCAAAATAAGCCTGTGCCAGGTAGAAATTGGCTTTCAGGGCCGAAATTCCGTTCGGGAAATTAGCCAGATAGCTTGTAAATCCGGAGATTGCCGGTTTTAGGTTGTTTTGCAGGTATTGTTTTTCGGCTGCTTCATAGGATGTTTTATCCAGATCGGCATCGGTTACGTCCACAAAATCCAGTGTTTTCACCCAGGTTGCATATTCGTCTACTTTTCCGGTATCTACATAGATCAAACGGGCGGTGGAAACGGCTTCCAATGCTTCCGGTGTTCTCGGATATTCGGCAACTACTTTTTTCAGTTTTGTTAATGCCTGCTGGTCTTTTTCGGCGTTATAGTAAATCAGTCCCTGTCTTAAAATCGCTTTTGCAGCATACGAACTGGTTTTATAATCCGTAATCAGGCGCTCGTATGCCTGCAGCGCTTTATCGGTATTGTTAAGCGTTACATAGGTATTTCCTGACTCATACAGGGCATCATCGGCATATTTAGAATTTGGATAGGCTTTTAAAAAGGCGTTCAGTTCTTCTACTTTTTTATCATTTCTGGAAACAAATCCGTATGAAATGGCTTTCTGGAAGTAGGCATAATCCGCATCCACACTTTTCAGGTCGATTACCTTATTGTAGGCCTCCATAGCCGGCCAGTATTTTGTTGTCACGAAATAGCTGTCACCCATTCGCAGATAGGCATCATTTAAACGAACCTTATCGTCTTTGGCCATATTGATGTATTCCTGGAAGTATTTTGCCGCCTGTTCGTATTCTTTCGTTTTGAAATAGGTATAGGCTAAATCGTAATTGGCATTTTTATATTCGGGTGTGCCTTTTGCTTCCGCACTCCCTAAAAACTGTTTAAAGCTGATCAATGCCTCACTAAACTGATTCAGCACATATTCCGTTTCCGCTTTCCAGAAAGTTGCCCGTGTGGTAAATTTAGCATCTCTTTGTTCTGCGATTGATTTTTTGAACAGCGCCAGTGCTTCATTGTAGTTTCCGTCTGTATACAACTCCAATCCCCTGTAAAACGTTACTTTCTGATACGCCAGTTTGTTTTCCGGAGTTTTGCTCTTTTCCAGCAGTACCAAAGCTTCTTTATAGTTTTTGGAGGTGATATACGAGTTGATCAGCAGGGATTCTATTTCCTGTTTATAGGAAGTATTCGGGTATTTGTTCAGATACGCCATCAGTACTTCCGGCACACTTTGGTACGGATTCCCGATATCGTAGCTCAGTTTGGCATAATTCAGATAGGCATCTTCCTGGATCTTGGTATCAAATTCCATTTCGGAGGCATTTTTGAATGCATTTAAGGCCTGTTGTTTTTTATCGGTTTTCAGATAACTTTCTCCCAGATGGTAGTATGCATTTTGCGCTACAACATCCTGACCGTTGATGATTTTATTGAACTGCGCAATGGCATTTTCATAATCTCCGGCTTTGTAATAGGCATACCCCAGCTGGTAAAAATCGGTGTTGTTCCACTTTCCTTTTTTTCCTTTGTATTCCAAAAGGTACGGAAGGGCTTTATCGTACTGTTTCAGGTTG
Organism: Flavobacterium inviolabile; assembly: GCF_013389455.1. Classification (NCBI taxonomy): domain Bacteria; kingdom Pseudomonadati; phylum Bacteroidota; class Flavobacteriia; order Flavobacteriales; family Flavobacteriaceae; genus Flavobacterium; species Flavobacterium inviolabile. Next base: position 3,780,222 of record NZ_CP058278.1, read on the forward strand.
AAATAACTTTCGCCGATAATTTTGGACAGTTCGGATTTTTCGTTGGCATCCGATTTTGACAATTGCGGGATACCCAGATCGATCGCTTTCTGGAAATTCCCAAGCTTAAAGTTCATATCCGACTGAAAGTAGGACATTTTCTCTTTGTATTTATCTTTATCGGCTACCTGGTCGAAATACTGATTGGCATCTTTATAGTTATCCGTTTCATAGGCCATATAGCCTAAATAGTATTTCGCCTGCGAGCCGTATTCTTTGGAATTAACCACTTTATTGAAGTATTTTTCGGCTTCTTTTTTATTTTTTGCGGTGAAATAGCTGTATCCTTTCTGGAAATTGTAGCGTTCCTTATCGCTTACTGTCATGGCATTTTCATCCACTTTATCAAACCATTTCAATGCCTGAACATAATTTCCCTGGTCAAAATAATAATGGGCCACTTCAATATAGGCCTGATTTTGTTTGGTACTCGTTGGATAGTCTTCTACAAAATCTTCCATTAACTGGTCTGCCCCTGTCTGTTCCAGTCGAATCGCACAATTAGCGCTGTAGTAAGCACAATCCGCTTTTACATCGGTGTTTGCATTGTTGCTTTTCACCCGGTCAAAAAGAATCTGAGCCGCCTGATATTGTTTGTCTTTATAAAGCGTTAGCGCTCTTTGATAATCGACTAAATCATGGGTATAGATGTTGGATTGTTGTGCAGCAAGATTCATTGCACCTAATGTGAGAGAAATAAATAACAGCCTATCTAATTTTCGCATTGTTTCTTTTTTTAAAAATCAAATATATCAAAATATACTTGTATTAACGTGGGTCTACTTTTGTTTATTGCAAGAGTTTCCCACAAAAACCAAACCAAATAAATTCTTTCAAAAATAAAATCGGCTTAATTTTTATTTTAAATTTTGATTGAGTATGTTTACTTATTACTTTTACCAAAATAAAACATTCTGATTATGTCGCAAACGATTCTTTCCCTAAAAGATGTAACTATTTATCAAGAAAATAATGTGGTTTTAGCCAATGTGAATCTCGATGTAAAAAATGGTGATTTCATTTATATCATTGGAAAAACAGGTTCCGGGAAAAGTAGTTTTATGAAAACGTTATATGCCGATCTGCCTTTAACGGAAGGTGAAGGAACGATTGTAGACTATGATCTGAAGACTTTAAAAGAGAAAGATATTCCTTACTTAAGACGTAAGTTAGGGATTGTTTTCCAGGATTTTAAATTGCTTCCGGACCGAAATGTTTTTGACAATCTTGAGTTTGTTTTAAAAGCAACCGGCTGGATTGAAAAAGAAGAAATGCGGGTACAGATTGATGAAGTGCTGGACAGAGTGGGCATGAAAAATTTCAGTAAAAAAATGCCGCATCAGTTATCCGGAGGAGAGCAGCAGCGTATTGCAATTGCAAGAGCATTGCTGAATGATCCGGAATTAATCCTTGCCGATGAGCCTACCGGAAATCTGGATCCTCAAACGAGTGTGGAAGTGATGGAAGTTTTAAAGAAAATCAACCAGAACGGAAAAACGATCCTGATGGCTACCCACGACTATGCTTTATTGATGAAATACCCGTCTAAAACACTGAAATGTGAAGACCAAACGTTGTTTGAAGTAGTTCAGAGAACGGTTTAAAATATCATGAAGATACCCAAAGCATTATTGATAATCCCGTTTTACAATGAAAGCGAGCGCATTGCAATACATGACTATACCACGGCCTTTCAGGAATATGCTTCAACCGATTTTTTATTAGTTAATGACGGCAGTACCGATACTACTGCTTCCGTTTTAATGGCTTTTCAGCAGGCATACGCTAATGTGAGCACACTGCTTTTGCCGGAAAATGCTGGAAAAGCAGCAGCAATCCGCACCGCTGTTCTGAATGCGCCAACGAATCAATATGCCTATATCGGTTATCTTGATGCCGATTTAGCCACACCCATAACGGAACTGATTAAAATGCTTGCCTTTGCCGGTGAAAATCCGGAGTATCATTTTATTATGGGAAGCCGTATTAAAAAAATGGGAAGCCAGATTGTACGCTACCAGTACCGTCATTATTTCGGACGTGTTTTTGCAACAATCGTCAGCAATTTTATTTTAAAAACGCCCATTTACGATACACAGTGCGGTGCAAAAATAATCGATCGGCAGTTAGCCGTACAATTATTCGAACAGCCTTTCCTGACCCGATGGCTTTTTGATGTGGAACTGCTTTTACGGTATAAAAAAGGGAATAAAAATTTCACCAACCAGGTATATGAATACAGTTTAAATACCTGGATTGAAAAAGGAGCCAGTAAAATTACCCTGAAAGATTTATTCGGCTTTCCTTTTCAGCTGCTCAAAATTTACCAAAAATATGATTAAAAGGCTTTTAAATCTTGCTTTAAAAAATCCCGTTAGTGCTTTGATCCTGTCGGGTATTTTAATCCGTATTTTTATTATCAGCCTTTACCAGCACATTACCATATTTCCCGATTCTGAAGGGTATATCGAATTAGCCGATCTATTGGCAAACAACCAGCTTTCCGGTTATAACGGACAAAGAAGTCCGGGATATCCGTTGCTTTTGGTATTGGCCGGAAATAGTTTAAGTCTTACCGTTTTACTGCAATTTATACTTGGTATTTTCAGCTGCATACTGGTTTACAGGAATGTACTGCTTTTAAAGTTCAGCCCTGAGAAGTCGTTTTTTATAGCGCTGTTCCTGAACAGTATTTTACATGTGCTTTTTTATGAAACGGCAATCCTGACCGAATCCCTCACTTTTTTCGTGATCACGCTGATTTTCTATATTTATCTGAAGTATTTTTTTGAGAATTGTTCGTTAAAAATGATGTTTTTGCTGAGCTTTTTGTTTGGCTTCCTGGTGCTGATCAAGCCTTTTTATTTTTTCCTGCCTTTTCTTTTCTATGCTTTTTCTGTACTGAAAGGTTTTACGCTCCGCCGGATCATCAACAAAAGAATCGTTATCCTGATCTTTCCGCTGATGTGTTTCTTCGGCTGGTCCTATGTCAATAAAATCAATACCGGTTATTTTGTTCCTACAACCTTTTACGGCATAAACATTGCACAGAACTGTGTGCATTTTGCCGAAAAAACGCCTGATAAATACAAAACAATCCGCGATATCTACGTGAAGCACCGTGAGATCGCAAAAAAAGAGAACAAAGATGTTTCGATGAGCATCTGGTATGCTTACGACGAGCTGATTGCTACGACCGGCTTATCTTTTGTTGATTTATCCTATCAGTTAAACGAATTCAGCAAAGAAGCCATTCGCGACAATCCGAAGGAATATTGCTACCAGGTACTGGTTTCCTGGGCCGATTTCTGGAAAGTAGATATGTACTGGAATTACCGCGATTTTAAAGTTCCTTATTCCAACAAGTTTTTTATTGGCATCTGGTATATCCAAAGTACGGTATTGCAGTTCCTGAAAATTGCTTTTATACTGCTCATTCCCGTTCAGCTTTATAATTTCCTGCGCAACCGGAAAATAACACATGAACTGGTGATTACCCTGATCATTTTATGTACATCAATCCTGCAGGCAATTGTAACCTACGGAACGAATGCAAGGTTCAGCTATCCTTTTGAGTTTTTAATGGTACTGGTCGTGTTTTTGTATTTCGAGAAAAAGAAGTTTAAAATCAAAGCCGGATAATCCGCAATAGCGTAAAGTCTTATCGGCAGCCTGTTCTTTCCCTTTTAGTGGCCCGGATTATTAAAAAAAGTACTTTATTTGTAAAATTATCGTCCATTACCATTCATCATGCTCTCAATACTTATCCCAATATACAATTATGATATCAGCAAATTAGTTGACGCTATTGCCGGACAGGGAAAAGTCATAAATATTCCCTTCGAAATAATCGGCTGGGATGATTGTTCCAATGATGAAAACAGTACCGCTAAAAACAGTTCTTTAGCAGACAAATATTCTTGTTTCCGTTATTATAAAAATGAGAAAAACTTAGGCCGTACGCACACCCGTAATTTACTTGCTGAAAAAGCAGAATATGACTGGCTATTGCTGCTTGATGCTGATGTATTGCCGGTTTCGGACACTTTTCTGCTAAACTATATCAATGCGATCAGTAAGTCTAACGATGTGGTTTTCGGAGGCTACCAATATGCCCGTACGCATGATGATGCCGCAACACACCTGAGATGGAAATTCGGTACATACCGGGAGTCGCATGCTGCTATTGTCAGAAATGAACGGCCTTATCATTATATCTTTTCCGGAAACCTGATGATCCGCAAGGCTGTTTTTCGTTCGATAGCATTGCCCAATGAGAATTTTTACGGTATGGATAATTATTTCTCCTACCAGCTCTACAAACAGCAGCGAACTGTTTTTCATATTAACAATCCGATATGGCATTTAGGATTAGAAAAAAATGAGGTGTTTTTCTCGAAATCACTGGAATCCGTTAGAATACGAAAACACTATCTCCCTGATTTGGTTGGGAATGAAGATATCAATTCGTTATTGAAAAACTACCGCATGCTGAAACGTTTTTACCTCGACGGCATTGTTAAATTAGGCTTTTTGCTTACGGAACCGCTGCTAAAAAAAATGATTTTAGGGAAGAAATCAAACCTGTTCTGTTTTGACTTATACCGTTTGGGTTATATTTGTTCTTTAAAGTGATTCCGGGCATGGCTTTTTTTTCGATAATCATACCGCTCTATAACAAACAGGACTATATTGAAAACACCTTAAAAAGTATTTTCAATCAGACCTTTACTGATTTTGAAATCATCATTGTTAATGACGGCTCTACCGACAACAGCTATAATCTTGTCCAATCATTATCCGATAAAAGGATACGGTTGTTTTCTACTGAAAACCGCGGTGTTTCTGCAGCCAGAAACTTTGCCATGAGCAACGCTACCGGAGAATATTTTGCCTTTATGGATGCCGATGATTTCTGGTATCCGCAGCATCTGGAAAAAATTGCCTATACCCTATCAAAATACAATCACCTGAGCGTTTTTACGACCTTACTGGAAGTGGAAACCCAAAATGGTGTTTTTCCCGGCAATTACACTCATCTTTCCGAAGCCGAAATTCAGGAAGTCGATTTATTTGAAACCAGTCTTGCCCGTACTATTCTATCGGGTTCTACAACTGTTATCCATAAAAATGTCCGTCAAAAAATAGGTCCTTTCAACGAGCAGTTGTCCAACGGTGAAGATACCGAGTACTGGATCCGCATAGGATTTAACTATAAAATAGGGGTTTACAATGCCATTACCGCCCGGCACGTTTATGTATCCGGAAGCTTGTCCCATCATACCTTTGATATGAAAAAGCATTGTCATTTTGAGCAGTTTGCCGAAATGGAAAAAAATAATCCGCCGGCCAAAAAAATGATCGATATCAATCGTTTTTCATTAGCCCTTCAATGCAAGATCAATCGGGACACCGAAAACTACCGCATGCTGACAAACAGCATTAACAGGGAAAGCCTGTCGGCGAAACAGCATTTGTTGCTGCGCCTTCCGCCGCAAATATTAGTTTTACTACAGCAATTCAAAGGGTTTCTGGAACGAAAGAATATCCGTTTAACGGCTTTTTGATTCCAAAAAGTCCTTGTATTCGCGTATATAATCTTCTTCGGCAAAAACATCGGAAGAAACCACCAGGCATATTGCTCCTGAAGAAAAATTTTCCAGTTCACGCCAGATACCTTCCCGGATCAGCAGGCCTTTATCCGGTCTGTTTAGCGTTACTTTTTCTTTGTGGCTGCCATTATCCAGAACCACGTCAAAACTGCCGCTAAGCGCTATTAAAAACTCTTTTTGCTCAATATGCGAATGTCCGCCGCGATATGCCCCGCTCGGAACGTCAAACAGATAATAGATACGCTTTACTTCAAACGGTACCGTGTTTTTCTCAATAACCGCAAGATTCCCTCTGGGGTCTGTTATTTTAGGAATATCGATAAATACTGCTATGGGTGTATTCTTATTCATATACTTTATCTGCTTTCGTATTAAGGAGAAATTTATAGTCTTTAATTCCTCTTAAACCTACTAAAAATTTTGATTTAATCTGTGCTAATGGGGTATAATTTTTCCGGATCAGGAAGAACATATACTTTAGAAGATAGTAATAGGCGCCAAAACCAAACCGCTTGTAAAATCCGGCCATTTTCGCATAGATCAGCCTGTCGGAAGCCACTTCATCACTGGAGGAATAGCTTTCATGCACAACAATGGTTTCCGGGCAGAAAAACAGTTTCAAACCACTATAAAATGCCCGGCGAAGAAAATACAGCGTTTCGGCATCTTCAAATTTTGCTCCCAGACCAAACCACTCGTTATACACACAATTCTTTGCCTGTAGCGCCTCCCGGTTTGCCGTAACTTCAATGGACAGTATTTTATTGAGCTTCCGGCTGTTCAGTTCCTTCCCTTCTGCCGGGTATTTACTGTACAGTTTACCCTCTTTGGTCTGGGTCCGGAAACAGATAATGGAAGCTTCCGTATTGTTATTATAAGCCTGAATGATCTTTTGCTGAAAATTTTCCGGGTAAATCACATCGTCATCGGCAATCAGTACAATTTTTCCAAGCGCGTTTTGAAGTGCCAGGTTACGGCTTTTTGAAAGTCCTCTTTCAAACGAATTGATCACCCTTACATTTGGATAATCGGAGTGTAGCAAACAGTTTTCATCCGTCTGATTAACAATCAGCAGCCGAAAACCGGTATAAGAAGCAAACGGAAACAGCTGATTTAAGAAATCCAGTGAATTGCGATTCATCGTGGCAATCAAAATTTCTAAATCTTCATTTTTAAATGCGTTCTCCAATTTGTTTTTATATTTACACAAATATAAAAATTTCTACATCGGTAATGAAAATACTTTTAATTGGCGAATACAGCCGGCTTCACAATTCTTTAAAGGAAGGACTGTCTGCTTTAGGACATGACGTTACTTTAATCGGTTCCGGAGATAATTTCAAAAATTATGATGTAGATTTTTCGCTCCGCGCTCAGTTTACAACCCGTTATTGGGTAGTCCGGAAATTCAAGAATGCGGTTTACCGGTTTACCGGTTTCGACCTGGAAAAGACCGAACGGGCCATCCGCTTTTATTTTCTCCTGCCCAAACTGAAAGGTTTCGACCATATTCAGCTGATTAATTCCGATGCACTAGAAACACATCCCAAAGCAAGTTTATGGCTGTACAAAAAGTTGTTCTCCCAAAACAGAAACAGTGTTTCCCTTTTGGTTTGTGGTGATGAAACGGCTGTGAACGACTATTTGCTTAAAGACGAACTCCGCTATTCGGTATTAACCCCCTATCTGCAAGACCGTTCGTTACAAAAACAGTTCGCATTTTCTTTAAAATATACCCGTCCCGATTACCGGAAAGTATTCAACTGGCTGACAACTCATTGCAATAGCATAATTGTTTCCGATATGGATTATAAGATTCCGATGGAAGCAATGCAGTATTCCGTTGCTTTTATTCCGAATCCGATCAATACCGATACGCTTTTATTCCGGGAAAACGAGATCAGCGGCAAGGTGGTCATCTTTTTAGGGATCAACAGGCTCAGTTATATCAAAAAGGGCATTTCCTATTTTGAAGAGGCACTGGCCATTATCCAGCAACGATTCCCGGAACAGGTGGAACTGCTCATTACCGAAAACGTTCCTTACAGCACCTATATCAATTCCTATAACCGCGCCCATATCGTACTGGACCAGGTGTACGGATTCGACCAGGGATATAATGCCCTGGAAGCGATGACCAAAGGAAAAGTGGTCTTTACCGGAGCCGAATCAGAGTTTACCGCCTATTTCCACCTCCATGAAAAAGTAGCGATCAATGCAACGCCTGATGTTGACGAGCTTGTAAATGAATTAACCTGCCTGATTCAAAATCCGGAAGAGATTACCGCAATTGGAAAAAGAGCCCGTTCTTTTATTGAAAAGGAGCACCATTATAAAATGATTGCTGAGAGGTATATTTCCGAATGGAAAAAAAAGAAAGAGAAGTAAATTACTTCTCTTTCTTTCATTATTTTTTCATGAATTTAATTGTTTCATTATAACTATCACCCAGCATTTTTACCAAATACATTCCGGCAGATAAATTAGAAACATTTACGTCAAAAGTTGTTCCCTTTTGTACAGAACTGTAAACTAATTTTCCATAAATATCATAAATTTCTAAAACAATTTCCTCTTTTGTTTCTGAACTTAAACTAATTGTAAAAGAGCCGTTATTTGGATTAGGGTATAAATTAGTTAAGTTTCCTAATCCTGTATTTACATTTTTATCAAGATTACGCTGTTTTGGATTTATTTGTGTTGGCACATTACAGATTTCATTAACAGATTTCACTTTCAAGTCAACAAATCCTGTACTACCTGGATAATAATCGCCACTTAAAATTTCAATATTATTTCTAGAAGTAAAATCAAGTGTTGCATTACCGGTGACATAATTATCCTGCATCTTAATTTTATAAGGGGCTGTCCTTAGATTAAAATCCCATCTATCAATTATTCTATTCTTTACCTCAACCGTCCCCAAAGGTAATCCCATATCTTTTGCCATTTTTACTGCTTGGTAAGCATCTAATCTTCCTGCTCCTAATCTCCCCAAATATGGTAAGTTATCTGGAATCGTATCATTTTTAAAAGCTGTCAATTTTAAAATACTTTCAATTTCATCTGGAAAAAGACACGGATTAATCCCAAACATTAAACCAACGGTACCGGTAACCATAGGTGCAGAAAAAGAAGTTCCTCCTCCATAAGCATAAGTTGCCGTATTATTTGAATAGGCCCCTCCGGTTAATATGTTTCTACCTGGAGCTGATAAATCCACATTAATATTATGGGTTCCGTTATAAGGAGGATATGGGTTCAAATGTACATCTTTCCAGTTTTTAGGCTCCGTTCCCGCTGTACCAATATTAAATTCATGCCCAACAACTGTTACAGAAATAACATGATTTAATGATGCCGGATAATGATCTATATCCGGGCCAAGAGAACAGCTATGCTGTCCATTACCAGCAGCAGCAACAAGTACAACTCCACTATTCCAAACCTGATCAATTATTAATTGCCCATATTGAGACTCTAAAGGCAGTTTATTACAGCTCCCCCAACTCATATTAATGACTCTTGCTCCACTATTTGCGATAGGGATAAGTGCTGAAAATCCCTCCCCAGATTTTATAGTTGCGTTAAATCCCATCGCTGCCATCCCGACACCATTATCTGTCGCCGCGCCGGCAATTAGTCCTACCTGCGTTCCATGTCCCATTGATAAAGCTGAAGGATTGGATCCAATTACATTAACGCTTTTTCCCAACAGATCTTCATGGCTCACGTTCATCTGTTCCGCTATACCAATAGCCACATTATTTGCCTTAGAGATGTCCCAAGCTTGGGGAGCACCAACAAAACTAAGTTCTGGCTGTGCCATCGCAGAACTTCCAGAAACCACCATATCATTTGGAATATACAATAGTTCAATAGGCCTTATCGCTTCATGTCTGCCAAAATAACTACTGTAATCAGCTTCAATTTTTTCAATTAAAGCAGGATTGCACCCAATTACATATACAACTTTCAGTAATTCGCTATTTGCTCCTGGAAACGCCAGTTTAAAATCCGTTACTGTATAATTGCTGAATAATTCTGTTAACGTTACATCTTTAAAGTTTAAAGAGATTTTTCCATTTTGTGCAATTACTTTAGGTACATTATTGAGATTCGGAATCTCAAGATAATAAGCCTTTATTTCTTTATCGCCTTGTGAATATAAATCTGAGGTAATAAAAAATATAACTAAAAATATTAATAAATGCTTTTTCATGATTAGTCTTTCTTTAATTGACTTTTCACAGCTTGCAATTCTTTATTCATTTCAATTATATACAAAGTAAGTTCCTCTACTTTTTGCAGTAATAATTTATTCATCTCACCTAATTCTATTCCATTTTCTTCTACCTCTTTAGCAGATGGGATATCTTTTAAATGTCCTTTTTCTTTAATATGTTTTTCCACTTGTTGCAAAGTAGGTAAATTATAATCCGACTCAAAAACATAATCTGCCCAAGTAGTATATACTTTTACCCTATGTGCTCTTACGGCTCCATTAACCGATAACCTGTAAGTATCAACACCATCAGTGAAATTACTAGACCCAATTCCTATATTAGCATCAGTTAATATATTCCCTTCAATTTTTGAGCTTCCTCTAACCACAAACTTATGTTGTGGCAAATAATCTCCAAAACCACCTATCACTACTCTCGAATTTGTCTTAGGAAAATGCATATATACATTATCATTTCCATCTTCAAAAATTTTCATTGTTTCCTGTTGCGCTTTATTCAACATAATCATCTGGGTATTCCCGCCTGTTTCAGCAATAAATCGGTACCTTCCAAAATTACCTCTATCTTCTATACCAAAATAAACCGACGATTTAGTATCAAAATTGGATTTAGGAAAATCAAAATATTTTAATGTTCTCCATGTTGTAGATCCGTTAACCAATTGACCAAAATTCAATACAGAAGATTTATTAAATCTTTCATCTGCATTTATAAAGTTTTGTCCGTCAGGTAAATTTTGATCTGCAGTCACTGAAGTGGCTCTAACATTTCCAATCACTTCTAATTTTGATTGAGGAGAAGTAGTTCCTATTCCTACGTTTCCATTGATTGGAAAAACATTATTCTGTGCTTTCAAAACCGATACAGACAACACAGAAATCAAACTAATAAGTAAATACTTTTTCATTTTTTTTATTAAGGTTAGTATCACAAATAAACTTAATATTTCAAACAAAAAGCACAAAATGAGAATATTTATACATTAATATTAGTGTTTATTCCTAAAATAAACACCCAAAACACATAAATAAACAAAATACGTTATCGTATGCCCTATAACCACTCCTTTGATACCAAAAGCGTTGATACAGTAAATGCTGGCGATATAAAGAATCAGCAGTGAGGTAATCTCGGTAATGATAAAATCCCTGGTGAGCTTTTTTGCAAAAAACTGCATACCCAGGATAAGCGAAGCACCTTTAAAAAAGTCACCGGCCAATTGCCAGAAAAACAATTCGGAAACCGGTTTAAAATCAGCTGTAAACAGCAGAGTAATCAGAAAATCCTTTAGCCCGTAAACCAGTAACAGTCCTAAACCAAACAACGGCATAATGGTTTTATAATAGCTCCAAAACACTTTTTTCGTTTCGGTATTATCCTGTGCTTCGACCAGTTTCGGTAAGAAATACACCGATAATAAAGTCCCGATAAACATTAAATAATAGGACGATATCCGGCTTATCGCTTCCCAATATCCGGCTTCTTTGATCCCAATCGTTTCAATAACATTATTCCGTATTGCCAGATACACCAAAGGTCCGGCAAAGCCCGAAACCAATGTCATTAAAGTATAAGACGACATTAACCGGATAACTCCGGAATCAAATGACCGGTAAGTTATATTTTTCAGAAACGCATATTCTTTATTGATGTAATAAAACGAAACGAAAAACAGTAAAGACGGCGTGAGCACAACCGACAATAAAGCCCCGAAAGTCCGGAACTGGCTGATCAGTACTACAGATAACAGCAATCCGATCAGGTTGCCGAATATTGCGATATAAATCACCCGTTTAAACTGCCCGAGACCATTAATGATCGAAACCAGCAATACATTTACTATATACCAGGGCAAGGCCAATGCCAGTACCTTAAAAATAGCTTTATATTGAAAACTGCTTCCAAACAAACGGGTATTCCAGTAATCTGCTCCGAAAAACAGGATTAAACTGATTGCCAATGCGGTAAACACCAAGGTTATAAAAACCGTTGAAATGATCTTTTTCAGCGCCTCATTATCCTCTTTATTTTCGGCTACATATTTTACCGTTCCGTTTTGAAATCCAAGGGTAGCAACCGTTTCTATTGATGACAGGAAGTTCCGGAGATTCCCCACGAGCGCCATGCCGTTCGGCCCTACGAAAACAGCAATAATTTTTGAAGTAATCAGTCCTATGCCTATTTTCAATAATACGCTGATACTGTTTAAAGAGGTTACTTTAAACAAGGTGGACTTCAATATTTCTTTGTTATACCGCAAACTAATACTGGTTTAACATCTGAATAATATGTGTAATCTCCGTATCGGTCAAAGCCGAATGGAGCGGGATACTCAAAACTTCCCGGTGTATTTTTTCGGTGATCGGGAAAGACAAACCATGAAACTGCGGCAATGCTTTTTGCTGATGCGGCGGAACCGGATAGTGTATCAGCGTACCGATACCGTTTTCCTTTAAATATGCTGCCAACATATCCCGGTTTGCTGTTTGCACAACAAACAGATGAAAGGCATGATTTTCAGAACCGTCATAATAAGGCAATGCAATTTTCGGGTTGTTAATCTCCGCCAGATAGCGCTTTACGATTTTTCTTCGTTGCTGATTTTCGGCATCAACAGCTGGTAATTTTATATTTAAAACGCCGGCCTGCAATTCATCCAAACGGCTGTTAACGCCTATAAAGTCGTTGATATATTTCACTTCCGAGCCGTAATTCCGTAAAGCGGAAATCATTTTAGCCAGGGCTTCATCATTTGTAGTAACCGCACCGGCATCGCCCAAAGCGCCCAGATTTTTCCCGGGATAAAAACTAAATCCGGCAGCATGACCGATATTACCCGCTTTTTTCCCGTTTAAAACGGCACCATGTGCCTGGGCTGCATCTTCAATGACCAATAAGTCATGCTTTTCCGCAAGTTCCATAATCCGGTTCATATCCGCCAATTGCCCGTACAGGTGAACCGGTAAAACGGCTTTCGTTTTCGAGCTGACCGCTTTTTCCATCGCTATCGGGCTAATGTTGTATGTATCCGGATCGGGTTCTGCCAATACCGGAACCAGATCCGCCTGCAAAACAGCTAAAATACTGGCGATATATGTATTCGCCGGTACGATAACCTCATCCCCTTTCCGGAGTTTTCCCAATTCGATATACGCTTTTAAAATAAGCGTTAAAGCATCCAGTCCGTTTCCAACGCCTATGCAGTATTTCACACCGCAGTAGGCTGCAAAACCGGTTTCAAATGTTTTCACTTCATTTCCTAAAATATACCATCCGCCTGCTAAAAAAGATTCGAATTTCTCTTTCAGAAGCGGTTCATAAGGCTGGTTTATTTTTTTGAGATCTAAAAACGGTATCATATTAGTACGTTGTCAAGATTAGAGAAATTGGCGGTATTCACTTTATAGAAATTCTGAACAATCGTTCTGGCTCCAAAACTTTCTTTCCAGAAGGATAAGCCCTGATTGATGTTTTTCCCCTGGTTTTCGTTGGAAATACCAAAATCAAAATAGTTTTTATTACGGAACACGCTTGTCAGCAAATAGTGGTGCAGGAAATCCAGGCTACCCGACTCATTTTTAGTTTCATTCCCCGATATATATTGCAGATGCGCAACTTCCGGTGTTTCAAATACGGTAGTTCCGGCTACAAGCTGCTCTCCGGAATACACATTAAACTGCCGGATATTCTGAGGGAATTTCGCCTGTAAACCGGTTATTTCTTCCAAAGAATGCACGGGTTTTGCGCCGTGTTTTTTTTGCAGGTTGGGTACCAGTATTTCGTTCCAGAACGATTCAAAACCGGTTGTTTCTTTTACGATCAATTGATTTTTCACCCCTTTTGCCACCCCTTCTTTCCTCCCTTTATCCAATCTGACCGGGTTGTTCATCTGTATTACCGCCATACTGTCTCTCCGAATCAGTTCGGCTTCAGTCAGAAACAATATGTATTCCAGCTCTTCCGAAGGATATGCCGTATAAATGTGGGGCAGTATTTTTAAATAAAGCGTGGCAATCCCGTTTTCATGCAGGAATTGTAAAACCGCTTTAAAAATTTTCAGGATTTTTTCCAGTTTCAGTTTATCGGAATAAACCAGTCCGCCATAGGTTAACCCCTGATGGGAATGCAGTACATTACCAGCAATATTAGCCGGCAAAACGGCCACAAGTTTTTCTTTTTCGAAAACCAATAAGGAATGGTCTTCAAACCGGTCCTGATGGTATTCCATAAAATCACGGTGAAAAAGAAATGTGGCATTCTTGGCCTGATTTATAAAATCATTCCATGCAATAAAATCTTTTTTACTGTATTTTCTTATAATGTAATTTTCCACGCAAGTCCTATAAACTTTGGAAATGTACTACTTTTTTATGAATTTTTTGTTTTAGAATTCATCCATTTTACAACATATTAGTATTTTGGTATTCAAATAATTAGTATTTTTAGAACCATTTAATTGCTAATTAAAATGCCGGTGATAAGACAATTACACCTTATTATCTTATTTCTTTCCTTGTTTTTACCTGATTCCGCAAAGAGTCAGGACATCAGTCTGTACCATCAATTCAACGGACGTTATGACTTTACATTTATAGGCAATACCCTGAATCCGCAGGAGAATTCTTTTCAGACTGTTCCGGCGGTTTACACTACCTCATCGGCCAGTTTAAATTTAGCACCCGGAAATAGTATTAAAAAGGCGTATCTGTATTGGGCAGGCTGCGGTCCGGGAGATTTCAACATCAAATTAAACAATCAGCCCATCACTGCCGACCGGACATTCAGCCATGAAAGAACCACATCGGGGATTACATTGGGCTATTTCAGTGCTTTTAAAGATGTGACCACATTGGTACAGCAGTCCGGAAACGGCGAATATACCGTGTCCGACCTGGATGTATCGGACTATATCGCTGCCCATTTTCAGCGAAAAACAAACTTTGCCGGCTGGGCCATCATCATTGTTTATGAAAACAGCAGTCTCCCGTTAAACCAGTTAAATATTTATGACGGTATGCAGGCTGTTCCGGACATCATTAACATTACCCTTTCCAGCCTGAATGTAATTGACAATCAAAATGCCCGGATCGGGTTTTTAGCCTGGGAAGGCGATAGGGATATTGCTGTGAACGAAACCCTGCGCATTAATGGTAATGTACTGAGCAATCCGCCTTTAAATCCGGCAAACAATGCTTTTAACGGCACAAACAGTATCACCGGCAGTTCTGTGCTTTACAATATGGATCTGGACATTTATGATATTCAGGACAATATTCATGTGGGCGATACCACAGCAGCTATAGAGCTTACTTCCGGCCAGGATTTTGTAATGGTCAATGCCATCGTTACCAAATTAAACAGCCAGCTTCCCGACGCTACGGTAAGCATTGACGATATTGGCCTGACCTGTAATTCCAGAGCGGTAACCATAGATTTTACCGTTTACAACCTGGAAAGCACCAATGCGCTGCCGCAGGGAACCAAAGTTAAGATCTATGCCAATGACAATCTGGTTGGTACTTTTGCCACCCTGCACGCTATCCCGGTAGACGGACAGGAAAGCCAGTTGGTAACCGTTCAGATTCCCGAAACCGTTTTTTCGCCTTTCGATTTGAAAATCGTGGTAGATCCGGATGAACAGGTTATAGAAATTAACGAAGACAACAATACTTTCCACACCAGCATTACGACGATTATATCACCAAAAATCAATACTCCGGAACCTTTAAAAGTCTGCAATAAAGGTCTGGGTTCCGGTTATTTTGATTTTTCAGATTATGAAAACTTCGTCAAGACCAACCCCAATCAGACTGTCAGCTTTTATGAGAGCAGTGCCGATGCGGAGAATATCATCAATCCGATAACAAATACGTTTCATTATTTTGTAGCCCATGCCCCTAAAGAAATCTTTGTGCGCGTTACAGATGAAAACTGCCACACCATTACTTCTTTCACGCTAAACACCTATAACTGTCCTCCTAACGTCTATAATGCCGTATCGCCAAACGGAGACAATCTTAACGACACCTTTTTTATTGACGGGCTGCGTAATATCTTTTTGAATTTTGAGCTTTTTATCTACAACCGATGGGGTAAATTAGTCTGGAGCGGCAATCATGCTTCCGATGACTGGAGCGGTTTTATTAAAGACGGCGTAGGACATCAACTGGCTCCGGAAGGGACCTATTTTTATATCTTAAAACTAAACGACCCGGATTATCCCGATGCGTTAACGGGGTATTTATACCTTACGCGTTAGCGGTTTTCCTTGTGCTCCAGAGTGGGCAGCGACCATTGGAATTTTACAGCCATTAACCGGATAACGATAATCACAACGGAAGTGGTCAGATACAACACATCCTCTGCTACATTCCATTTTTTTAAAAGAAAGAAAACAACACCGCCAATAATACAAATGGTAGCATAAATCTCTTTTCTGAAAATTACCGGAATGTCATTGCACAGAATATCCCGGATAACACCGCCGAAACAAGCTGTCATCGTACCCAAAGCGATACAAATAATGGGGTGAAGATGGATCGCAATCCCTTTTTCGAGTCCGATTAACGTGAAAACACCCAAACCGACCGTATCAAACAGGAATAAAGAAGTTCTTAATTTGTCCAGACTTTTCCGGAACACTAAGGCTAAAAAATACCCTAAGGTAATCATGTAAACATAGTCCAGATTTTGCATCCACCCTACAGGCGTGCGTCCAATGAGGACATCCCGCAGCGTACCGCCGCCAACAGCGGTAACAAACGCTATTATAAAAACACCAAACGGGTCCATTTTTTTATTCATTGCCGTTAAGGCTCCGGATAAAGCAAAAGCCATAGTCCCTAAAATATCAAGTAGCTGAAACATTCTTTTCTTTTTATTATTCTTTGATAAACACCAATACTGCCTACATATTGCGGGTGTAGTAGTTGTAGTCTTTTAAAATTGTCCGTATAAAATCACTGTCGTTCCCGGACTGGCTTTTTATTCCGGCAACCGATTCCACTTTTTCCCTTAATTTGTATATAATATTAAAGTCTTGCCCGCGTAAAGCCGCTTCAAAGGTTTCTTTAATAATCCGGACATCATTATCCGAAAGTTTGATTACCAACGGATATGTCGGCACATAATCGTTATCGATTTCCTGCAGGATCGTATGATTGATATTGACATTTTGCTTTAAGCTGATCACCGCTGTTCCGGCGGCCATATCGCCCAACCGCTGGTTCTTTTTAGTGGCTACAATTGCAATCAGCCCGATAAGGCCGTATCCGATACTGAATTCTACAATACGAAAAAGCCAGCGCATTAAGTAATCGCCAAAACCAGCCTGATAGCCGTCAATCTTAATGACTTTAATTTTCAGGATCTTTTTACCGAACGTCTGCCCTTCCATCAGGCTTTCCTGAAGTAGGGAATACAGCATTACCGGCAGTGCAAAAAGCATGATCACAGCTCCTTTCGTCCACATATCCGCATTTCTCAGAAATTCACTAATGCCCAGCCAGTAAAAAAAGATATAAAAAACGGCAATACCATACGCTATTTTAATAACCGTATCCAGAATTTGCGCAACAATCCGGTCACCCACGGAAGCAGTCCTGAAACTTATATTAACATTTTGCGTAGTAACTATTGATAATTCTGACATATTTTATATTTTAGCTGTTTGTGAATTATGAGAGAAGTTGCGTTTATAAAACAAAATAAAGAAAAATGGCTTGAATTTGAGCAAGCAATCTTCGGTAAATCTAAAAAAAATCCGGATGAGCTGGCCAGTTTGTATATTCATTTAATGAATGACCTCTCCTATGCACAAACGTACTATCCTAAAAGCAAGACCGTTGTTTACCTGAATTACCTGGCTTCTCAGATATACCAGAAAATTTACAAGAACAAAAGAGAAGAAACGAACCGGCTGGTTTATTTCTTTAAAACCGAAGTTCCGTTACTCGTTTACGAATACCGCCGTTACCTGCTTTATGCCTTTATCCTGTTCTTTATGAGTGTGGGTATCGGAGTGCTTTCGGCTCAAAATGACGCTACTTTTGTACGACTGATACTGAGTGATGGCTATGTCAATCAGACCCTTGAAAACATAAAAGACGGAAATCCCGTTGCGATATACAAAAGCGGCAGCAACTGGTCGACCTTTATCGGGATCACCATAAACAACCTGATGGTGGGCATGCGCTGCTATATTTACGGGATCTTTGCCGGTATCGGTACCTTTTTTGTGCTGATCCAAAACGCCATTATGCTGGGTTCTTTCCAATACTTTTTTTATCAGGAAAAAGTATTTTGGGAAAGTGTACGCGGTATCTGGATTCACGGCGCAATGGAAATTTTTGGTATCGTGATCGAATCGGCCGCCGGTTTTATTTTGGGTGCCAGTATTTTATTCCCGAAAACATTCTCCCGACTGAATTCTTTTAAAACCGGTTTTAAAAACAGTCTGAAAATATTCCTGAGTACGATTCCTTTTACCATCGCAGCAGGATTTCTGGAAGGTTTTATTACCCGTTATTCCATTGATATGCCCAGAGCATTGAATGTTCTGATCATTGTAGGCACGCTGGCACTTATTTCATATTATTACCTGATCTATCCTTTTATTCTCCATAAAAAACACCATAGAAAACATGTTCCAACTTTTTAAACGAAGAAATTTCAGTGAATTTGTAGGTGACACGTTTACCTTTTTTAATCTTTACGGGAAACATTATTTCAAAAACTACCTTATCATAAACGGCGGCTTACTGCTCATTTTATTAGTATTGGTTTATTTTGTGTCGCAAATTTTCTTTGAAGGATTTTTTTCCAATATAAGCACCGGATTTTCAGACAACCAGCTGGATGCCATTATCAATAACAATATCGGATTGTTTATCGGCTCCGGAGCCTTCGCAATGATACTGATCCTGCTCATCAGCTTACTGAGCTATACTTATCCTGTAGTCTATTTAAACCTGTCTGAGAAAAACACTGCTTTTTCAACAGGGGATATTGTTAATGCCATTAAAGCCAAAACCGGTAAGGTAATAACCTTTTTCCTGGCCTCACTGGTCATCGTCTTCCCGCTTCTGGCAGTCGGGCTTGCCCTGTGTTTCGCCCTGATCTTCATTATCATCGGGGTACCGATAATCATGATTTTTATCCCGGCTTTTATCAGTTGGTATTCGTTAAGTTTTTATGATTACCTTTCAACAGACAACGGTTATTTTGAATCCCTGGGAAGAGGATGGAAAATGATGCAGCCGAAAATATGGCATGTGGTTGGCTCCACCATCATCATGTATATCATTATACAGGTCGCTATGGGAATTATCACCATGATTCCTTATGTTATGGGTGTTGCCTCGATATTTACAGATCTGGATAATCCCAATGCCGTACCGAATCCCGAAAAATTTTCCTTTTTTATGATGATGATGGTTCTGGTAATGGTACTTTCCATTTTACTGAACTTTATTTTTCAGAATCTGCTTCTCGTTAATCATGGCATCGTTTATTATAGCCTCCGGGAAGAATCGGAAAACAATACCCCAAAAAGTGAAATTGATTTGATTGGAACAGACCGTGAATAAATTCATCGCATACATATTACTTTTCTTTCTTTGCTTACCGCTTTCGGCACAACCGAAAACCGGAACGAATGCTGCTGTGGTAAAAGAAACAGCTCCGGTTCGGATCGATTCTTCGGTGACCACAATAATACCGTTTAAAAAAGATTTTAAAGAACATTACCAGGGCGACGATTTTCAGTATGAAACAATTGTAAAAGAGCCTACCGTTTGGGATAATTTTAAAGCCTGGCTGCTGCATTGGCTTGAACGCATCTTCTCCTCAGGCATAAATGGCAGAAACTTAACGGCTTTTGAGATCATTGTTAAAATCCTGGTTTTTGCAATCATTATTTTTATCGTTTACCTGATCGTTAAAACAATCCTTAACAAAGAAGGGAAATGGATTTTTGGAAAATCATCCAAAAAGAAAATTACCACGGCCAATATCACGGAAGAAGACATTCACAATATCGATTTTCAAAAAATGATCCGCGATTCCAAGAACAAACAGGATTATCGTCTCAGCATCCGGTACTATTACCTGTGGCTGCTAAAACGACTATCTGACAGAACGCTGATAGAATGGGACATCGAAAAAACCAATTCCGACTACCTGTATGAACTTAAAGACGAAAAGCTCCGCCAGGATTTCAAATACCTGTCGTATATCTATGACTACAGCTGGTATGGGGAATTCGAATTGAATGAAGCGGTATTTGAAAAATCGGAAAAAGCATTCGTAAACACAATAAACTCCATCTGATGAACAGGACACTGAAAATATATATCGCATTTTTGGTACTGATTATCGCTGGAATAATCGCTTTGGATACCAACCGGTCAAAACCGATCAACTGGGCACCAACCTATGCCACTCAGGACAAAATTCCGCTGGGTTTATATGTCCTGGACCACGAGATTAAAGATTTATTTCCCAAACAGAAGATCGAACGTTTCGGGACTTCCGTTTATGAATATTTTGACCCGAAATACAATTTTGCCGATTCCACCTATAATGCCAAAGGAACCGTCCTGATCATTGCCGAAGGAAGTGATCTTGACCCGACTTCGACAGAGGAATTATTATATTTTGTCGATCACGGAAATACGGCTTTCCTGAGTATGAAAAGCTTTCCGGAAAAAATTGCCGACACTTTAAAATTCAGCCTGGAGAGCGATTTTGCTTTCGCAGATAAAATAAAATTCAGCCTGACCGCTAAAAATGTCAGACAGCAGTCATTTGAGTTCGACAGAGGAGCCGGCTCCGTATATTTTAATTCCATTGACACCTTAAGTACCCAGATATTAGGTTATCAGGAAACCAATGCCGTAAAAACGGTTAACTTTATCAAGGTACCTTATGGGATGGGTTATTTTTACCTGCACACGCAGCCCACTGTTTTTTCAAATTACAGTTTGCTGAAAGGCAATAATGCGGCTTATTGTGCTGCAATACTGGGAAAAATCCCCAAAACAGGAAGCCTGTACTGGCAGTCTTATAGCTATAACGACAACAATATATCCAGCTCACCGATGCGCTACATCCTCAGTCAGCCTGCTTTAAAATGGGCCTGGTATCTTTTCCTTATCGGCATGCTGATCTTTATGATTTTTAACGCCAAACGCCGCCAAAGAGTCATCCCGATCAAAATACCGCTGCAAAATACCACTGTAGATTTTACAAAAACAATTGGTAATTTGTATTTACAGGAAGGCAATCACCACCTGATCATTGAAAAAAAGATCATTTATTTCCTTGAAAAAGTGCGCAATGACTATATGTTGGATACTTTTGATTTAGACGAGAATTTTATACAGCGCCTGCATCAGAAAACAGGAAAGGACAAAGCCCTGATCGAAAATGTTGTCCGATTGATCAAAAAACACAGAAATCATTTAGAAAGCTCCCAAAAGGACGTTATCGAAATCAGTAAAGCAATAGAAAAATTAAAGTAATATGGATACTTTTGACAATAATCACACCGAGCAAACCGAACAAACCGAAAATGTAAATTTCGGGACACGACTGGATCTTACCGCTCTTTTAGAGAGTGTAAACAATATTAAAAAAGAATTGGGAACGGTAATTGTCGGTCAGGAAAAAATCATTGACCAGCTTTTAGCCGCGATCCTTTCCAACGGTCACGTTTTATTGGAAGGTGTTCCGGGCGTTGCCAAAACAATTACGGCAAAATTGCTTTCCAAAACGCTGGATCTGGGTTTCAGCCGCATCCAGTTTACACCGGATTTAATGCCTTCTGATATTTTAGGAACTTCTGTTTTCGATTTGTCAAAATCGGCTTTTGAGTTTAAAAAAGGACCTGTTTTTTCAAATTTCATCCTGATTGACGAGATCAACCGTGCCCCGGCAAAAACACAGGCGGCACTTTTTGAAGTTATGGAAGAACGCCAGATAACCATTGATGGCAAAACCTATGTCCTGGATACGCCGTTTTTGGTAATTGCAACCCAAAACCCGATTGAACAGGAAGGTACCTACCGTTTACCGGAAGCACAGCTGGATCGTTTCCTTTTCAAAATCAATATTGATTACCCTAATCTGGACGAAGAAATTGCCATTATTCAACGGGAGAATGTATTACAGGACCGAAACAAACTGGAATCGGTTAAACAGGTGGTCATTAAAAGCGATATCCTGAATTATCAGAGCCTGGTAAAACAGATTATCATCGAACAAAACCTGATCGAATACATTGCCAAAATCGTGATGAATTCCCGTGAAAATGCCTTTTTATATCTGGGTGCTTCTCCCCGTGCTTCCATTGCCATTTTAAACGCATCGAAAGCTTTTGCTGCGCTTCGCGGACGGGATTTCGTAACGCCGGAAGACATCAAAGAAGCCGCCATACCGGTATTACAGCATCGTGTGGTCGTTACACCGGAACGTGAAATGGAAGGTATTACCAGTACCGAAATTATCCGACAGATTGTCGATACCGTTGAAATTCCGCGATAAACCTTAGTTTCGTTTTTTAATTTATACAGCAGCAGCCTTGAATTTCTTTAAAAAGTTATACCTCAACAATCTCTTTTTCTATATTCTGTTAGGAATCATAGTAAGCTTTGTGCTGGCCTATTTTTTCCCGGCCCTGTATCGTGCCTGCTGGCTGTTCCTGCTCATACTGGCTGCTTTTACCGGTATTGACATCCTGCTGTTATTCACTGCCAGACAAAACATAAAGGCCTCACGGGAAGTTCCGGAAAAACTTTCTAACGGAGACGATAACACCATTACCATAAAACTGAGAAACGACTATTCTTTTCCCGTTTCCCTGAAAATAATTGATGAAATCCCTTTTCAGTTCCAGGTCCGCAACTTTGAAGTTAACCGAAAACTGCTAAGCAGTCAAAAAGATCAGTTTCAGTATTTTTTACATCCAACGGAACGCGGAGAATATTTTTTCGGCAACCTGAATATCTATGTTGCCTCGCCTTTGCGATTAATCTCCCGCAGGTTTGCCTTCGATCAGCATCAGCAGGTTCCTGCTTATCCTTCGTTTATCCAGCTGCGCAAATATGATCTGATGGCTTTTTCCAACAACTTATTCCAGTATGGTGTCAAAAAAATACGCCGTATCGGGCATACGATGGAATTTGAACAGATCAAGGAATATGTACAGGGTGATGATATCCGGACGTTAAACTGGAAAGCCACAGCCAAAAGAAATCAGCTAATGGTCAACCAGTTTCAGGATGAAAAGTCACAGAACGTCTACATGGTGATCGATAAAGGCCGTGTGATGAAGATGCCTTTTAACGGCTTAAGCCTGCTGGATTATGCCATTAATGCCACACTGGCTTTATCAAATGTCATCTTAAAAAAACACGACAAAGCAGGAATGCTTACTTTTTCCAAAAAGATTGAAAACCGCGTTATTGCAGAGCGCCGACAGTCGCAAATGCACCTGATTATGGAATCGCTTTACAATATCAAAACCGATTTCTTTGAAAGTGATTTCAGCCGGTTATATGTGGATATTAAGAAAAATATCAGCCAGCGAAGCCTGATTGTCCTGTATACCAATTTTGAAACACTGGATGGCTTGCACCGCCAGCTTCCATACCTTAAAGGAATTGCCAAAAGCCATTTACTGGTTGTGGTATTCTTCAACAATACCGAATTAAACGAATTAATCAATAAGAACATCACCAATGTTCAGGATGTTTACGACCAGACTATCGCTGAAAAATTTGCTTTTGAAAAGCGTCTGATTGTAAACGAACTTAAAAAATACGGTATCTATTCCGTTCTAACCCAACCGGAACACCTAACCTTAGATACCATCAATAAATACCTGGAAATTAAATCAAGAGGAATACTATAAATAACAATTAAATTAAATCTAAACCATGAAAAAAATTTTAGCAATTACATTACTGCTACTTACAAGCGCTTCAATCCATTCTCAGATACATTTTGAAAGTGGCTACATCATTAGAAAGAACAATGAAAAAGTTTCTTGCCTGATTAAAAATTTAGACTGGAGAAACAATCCTAAAGAGATCGAATACAAATTAGGCGACAATCCGGAAATTAAAAAAGAGAATACCACTACCGTCAAAGAATTCGGATTAACCGGCCATAAAGTAAAATTTATCAGTGCTACGGTAAAACTGGATCGTTCTTCGGAAAAATTGAATTCTTTGGGCAGAGACAGAGCACCACAGTTCAGTACCGAAAATTTATTCCTTAGAGTACTTCTTGAAGGCGATGCCAATTTATACCTTTTTGAAGATGAAAATGCTTATAAATTCTTCTATACCCATAACAATTCGGAAGTAGAACCGCTGATTTTCAAATCTTTTTTAAATACAAATTTAGAAATAGACACTAATGACCAGTACAAGCAGCAATTGTGGATGGATTTAAAATGCGAGGGTATCAGCATGAAAGATGTGAACGTACTGAAATATGAAAAAAACAGCTTAATTTCTTTCTTTGAAAAATACAACAAATGTAAAAACCCTGCTGCTGCAGAAGCTACAAGCTTTAAAGAAGAAATTGTACGACCAAATCCTTTCCATATGTCAATCAGACTTGGTTTAAGCAATTCCATCCTTAAAACGGAAAGTATTGCCACGCAATATGGTTATCCGAATATTGACTTTGGAAGCAAAATTTCGATCCGGATTGGGGCTGAATTTGAATATGTATTGCCATTATACCGTAACAAATGGTCCATTATAGCAGAACCTAGTTACCAGTCGTATAAATCGGATGCTACAACAGCAGACGGAAACCATACTGTAGATTACAAATCTTTTGACATTCCGGTTGGTGTTCGTTATTATTTATTCTTAAACGATGACTCTAAAATGTTCTTCAATGGAGTATTCAGTTATAATATCGATTTAGGATCGAAATTAAACTATACGATTTTCAGAAGACCATTGGAAGCAGACGTTAAACCGGACTATAATTTTGCCATCGGTGTAGGATACAAATTTAAAGACCGATACAGCTTTGAGCTGCGATATGCCTTAAATCGTGACTTAACCAATGAAGACCGTGTTTGGGAGAACAAATTCAACTCAACCTCTTTTATTTTAGGATATAAATTATTCTAAAAAATACTATCCTATAAAAGATACCTGTCATTCCTCCGGGTATCTTTTTTTATGAAAATCCTTACTTTACAATAACTGTATGTAAAAAAATATCATTTTGTGATTTTTTTAGTCTTAAAAATCAAAATATAGTTAAATTTACCATCCATTTAAGTGACCAGGCATTGAAACAAATAAGCAGTATTCAGAATCCTTTTATCAAGTCTTTAGTACAATTACAGGAAAAAGCAAAAGCACGAAAACAATCCGGAACCTTCCTTATTGAAGGGCAAAGAGAGATCATGCTGGCTCAGAAAGGCGGTTATGCAATACAGACAGTACTGTTTCTGCCCGACATTATCACTCCGGAAGAAATCTACCGGCTAACCCATACGGATATCGAGATTATTGAAATCTCCAGAGAGGTGTACCAAAAACTGGCCTACCGCGACACTACCGAAGGCATTATTGCTATTGCCGAATCTAAAAACCTGGCCTTATCCGCTTTAAAATTAAAAAAGAATCCGTTGATTCTTGTAGCGGAAGCGCCTGAAAAACCGGGAAATATCGGTGCTCTTTTGCGCACAGCAGATGCAGCCAATCTTGACGCCGTTATTATCGCCAATCCCAAAAGCGATCTATACAACCCGAACATCGTTCGCTCCAGTGTGGGCTGTTTGTTTACAAGACAGATCGCTACCGGAACGACAGCAGAAGTAATTGCTTTTTTGCAGGAAAAAAATATTGCCATATATTGTGCTACCCTGCAGGATTCCACTTCCTATCATACCCAGGATTTCACCACGGCAACCGCGTTAGTTGTGGGAACAGAAGCAACCGGTCTTACCGATAACTGGCGAAACGCCAGCAAGCAAAACATTATCATCCCGATGCAGGGAGAAATTGACTCTATGAATGTATCCGTTGCTGCTGCCATTCTCATTTTTGAGGCCAAAAGACAACGAGGATTTAATATTGAATAAAAAAATTAACCATTTACTATGAATAGATTTTTCTTTTTACTGTTAACAAGCTTTTCGATTGGTGCCCAGATTACGACACCTGAAATCGACGAATTGGTAGACAAAACACTTACAACTTTCGATGTACCCGGAATTGCCGTAGCTGTAGTAAAAGACGGAAAAATAATCCATTCTAAAGGATATGGTGTCAAATCCATCATTACCAAAGAAAAGGTAGATGAAAATACCCTTTTTGGTATTGCCTCAAACAGTAAAGCTTTTACCAGTGCCGCTTTGGCAATCCTGGTAGATGAGAAAAAACTGGACTGGGATGACAAGGTCAAAAAATACATCCCGGAATTTAAAATGTATAACGATTATGTGACCAATGAATTCACCATTCTGGATTTGTTGACACACCGCAGCGGCTTAGGCCTTGGCGCAGGCGATTTGATGATCTGGCCGGACGGTCATAATTTTACGCCTCAGGATATCGTGAACAACATCCAGTACCTGAAGCCGGTTTCCGGTTTCCGTACAAAATACGATTACGACAACCTGTTATATGTTATTGCCGGAGAAGTCATTGAAAAAATAAGCGGGCAAACCTGGGCGGAATTCATAGAACAACGCATCATGAAACCCCTTGCCATGAACAACAGTGTGGGTACCTGGTCCCGGTTAAAGGACACCACCAACACGATAGTTCCCCATGTGCCTATTGACGGAAAACTACAGGTGATCAAACGCTATAAAAGCCCGATACTGGACGCTGCAGGCGGAATTTATTCCAGCGTGAACGACATGAGCAAATGGGCTATGGTACAATTGCAAAAAGGGAAATACGGTCCGAATAAAGAAAAGCAATTGTTCAGCGAAAAAGAACACACCGAAATGTGGACACCGCAAACCATTTTACCCAATAATACCACACCTCCTTACAATACTTTATTCAAAGCCTACGGTTTGGGCTGGCAGTTAAACGACGTAAAAGGAAAATTACAGGCTTCCCATACAGGCGGACTGGAAGGTATTGTAACCCAGGTTACCTTAATTCCGGAATTACAGCTTGGCATTATCGTATTCACGAACCAGCAATCCGGTGCAGCTTTCAATGCGATTACCAACACTATTAAAGACAGCTATCTCGGCATTCCCTATATTGACTACGTGACCAAATACAGCCATCAGAAAATGTCCAGCGAAGCCGAAGCGGATAAAGTAACCGATGAAGTATGGAGTACTGTCGTAAAAAACAAAAAAGACAAAAAGATCAAAATCGATGATAAAAAACTCATCGGTACCTACAAAGACAACTGGCTGGGTGAAATTTCGATTGAGAAGAAAAACGGAAAACTATGTTTTATCTCCAAACGCTCTCCTCAGTTATCCGGTGAAATATTCTTTTATAAAGACAATACTTTTGCCGTAAAATGGTTTAACCGCTATTTCCATGCCGATGCTTTCATGTACCTGACTTTCGATAAAAACGGGCAATTAAACAACATTAAGATGGATGCCATATCGCCGTTAACCGATTTCAGTTACGATTTCCAGGATCTGGACTTTAACCGTATCAAATAACACCAAAGCACTCTTTTCAGGGTGCTTTTTTATTCCTTCAGGCTTTAACGTATTTTATCAAACAATCGGAGTTTCCCTCTTGCAAAAGTCAATTCTTTACATTAAATTTAGGAATTGAATGAATTGTTATGACAGAGATTGATTTAGAACAAGAAAATAAAGCCATCGCCCGCGAATACAAGGAACTTCTTCGCATTAGTTACCAAACCCTTACCGAAGAAGACAAAAAACTGATACGCAAGGCTTTTGACGTTGCTGTTGATGCCCATAAAGACCAGCGTCGCAAATCGGGAGAAGCCTATATCTTCCACCCTATTGCCGTTGCTAAAATCGTGGCCTCCGAAATCGGTCTGGGCGCCACTTCCATTGCCGCTGCTTTAATGCATGATGTAGTTGAAGACACAGACATTACCGTTGCCGATATCGAAAAGATGTTCAATCCGAAAATTGCTAAAATTGTTGACGGATTAACCAAAATAGCAAAAGTAAAAACCGATCAGGAAATTTCGATGCAGGCGGAGAATTTCCGTAAGATGCTGCTGACCTTAAACGATGATGTCCGGGTAATTTTAATCAAAATTGCGGACCGTTTGCACAACATGCAAACGATGGAAAGCATGGTCGATTACAAACAGGCCAAGATCGCTTCCGAAACCCTGTACATATACGCCCCTTTAGCGCACCGTTTAGGGCTTTACAACATCAAAACCCAGCTTGAGGATTTAGGACTAAAATATACCGAACCGGATGTTTACATGGATATTGTAAGCAAAATGAAGGAAACCAAAGAAGAACAGGAAGCCTATATCAAGTCCATTTCCGAGATCCTGAAAAAATCCTTGGACGAAGAAGGAATAGAATACACGATGAAAGGCCGTCCCAAATCCATTTACTCCATCCGGAGAAAAATGCTGGTTCAGGGCGTTACCTTCGATGAAGTATATGACAAATTCGCGCTGAGAATCATCTACAGATCCAAACCACAGGAAGAGAAATTCCTGGCCTGGAAAATCTATTCCATAGTGACCGATCACTACCGCCCGAGCCCGAGCCGTTTGCGCGACTGGATTTCTTCTCCCAAATCAACGGGATACGAAGCCCTGCACATTACCGTGATGGGGCCAAAAGGCCGCTGGGTGGAAATTCAGGTGCGAAGTGAACGTATGGATGAAATCGCCGAAAAAGGATATGCAGCCCATTACAAATACAAACAGGGCGCTACGGAAGAAAACGGGTTGGACGTTTGGCTAAACCAGCTGAAAGAAGCACTCGAAAATTCCGAAACCAATGCTGTTGATTTTGTAGAAGACTTCAAACTCAACCTGTATTCCAAGGAAATATACATTTTTACGCCAAAAGGAGAAATCAAATCCCTGCCCAAAGGTGCCACTTCCCTTGACTTTGCTTTCAGCATTCACTCCGAAGTGGGCATTCACACCCGTGGTACCCGGGTTAACGGTAAATTAGTACCACTCAATCACGTATTAAACAGCGGTGACCAGGTAGAGATCATCACCTCGCCGAACCAGAAACCCAGCCCGAACTGGCTGGACTATGTGACCACATCGCGCGCCCGTAATAAAATTAAAAACGTACTCAACGAGAGTACCAAAAAAATTGCCGAAGACGGAAAAGAATTACTAACCCGAAAATTGAGACATTTAAAGATTGCTTTAAACGAGTCCTCAATCAACGAACTGGTAAACTACTTCAAACTGCAAACCAGTCTGGATCTCTTTTACCGTGTGGGTGCCGGATTAATAGACAACCAGCAGCTCAAAGATTTTGCGGCACAAAAGAACAATACGTTAATCAACTTTTTCAAAAACAAGATCAAGCGTTCGCCTAATGTTCCGTCTGAACAGATACACCGCAACGAGATCATCAAAAACTATGACCTTTTAGTTTTTGGAAAAGAACAGGATAAATTAGATTACAAACTGTCCACCTGCTGCAACCCTATTCCGGGTGATGATGTATTTGGCTTTATCACCATTAACGAAGGTATCAAGGTTCACCGGAAAGACTGCCCGAATGCCATCAGCCTGCAATCCAATTTTGCCTACAGGATTATTCCGGCCAAATGGATTGATTCGTCACAGGAAGAATTTAAAGCCGTGATCAAGATCACCGGTATGGACACTTTAGGACTAACCAATGAGCTGACAAAAGTTATCTCCAACCAGATGCACGTGAACATCCAGAGCATTGCGCTGAGCGGAGAAGCCGGAATATTCAACGGACAGGTTACCGTTGTGGTACAAAACAATACCATCCTGAAAAAATTAATTGACAATATTAAAAAAATAGACGGTATTGAAAAGGTAACACGCGTCCACAAAAATTAAACTACAAAACGATTCGTATTCTTAAAATAAACACCTGGATTCAACGCCAGGTGTTTATTTTTATGATTACGCCTTCCGGTTTCGTTAATAAAAAACTAAAATTTTCACCTCAGTCAACATTACTTTACGAAAACTTTAATCTCCAAAAAATAAAACTTATCTTTGCGGGTATTTCATATTAAACCATAATGGAAAATAATAAAAATCAAGAAATTGTAAAAAACGTATTCACGAAATATCTTGAAGAAAAAGGGCATCGCAAGACGCCTGAGCGTTATGCTATCTTACAGGAAATTTACGACAGTGCCGAGCATTTTGACATTGAATCGTTATACATCAAAATGAAAAATAAAAATTATCGTGTGAGCAGAGCAA
Source organism: Flavobacterium inviolabile (assembly GCF_013389455.1). Lineage (NCBI taxonomy): Bacteria > Pseudomonadati > Bacteroidota > Flavobacteriia > Flavobacteriales > Flavobacteriaceae > Flavobacterium > Flavobacterium inviolabile. The sequence goes on from NZ_CP058278.1 coordinate 3,810,523, forward strand.
CGCTTTACAACACGATCGAATTATTATTGGAATGCGGTTTAGTGAGAAGACATCAGTTTGGACAAAATCAGGCACATTACGAAAAATCGTATTTTGACAAACAGCACGATCACATCATCATGACCGATACCGGAGAAGTGATCGAATTCTGTGATCCGAGAATACAGACGATTAAAAAAACCATCGAAGAAATTTTTAATATTGAAATCCACAACCATTCTTTATACCTGTATGGTCAGAAAAAGAAACATACGGAAGAATAATTTTTTCACACGCATACGACAAATAACTATATAAACACAAAACAACAAACAACAACGGAATGACTGTAGATTTGCTACTAGGATTACAGTGGGGAGACGAAGGAAAAGGAAAGATCGTTGACGTACTCACTTCAAAATACGACATTATTGCTCGTTTTCAAGGCGGACCAAACGCCGGACACACATTAGAATTTGACGGAATTAAACACGTTTTGAGAACCATCCCTTCCGGGATTTTTCACCAGAACTCCATTAACATTATCGGAAACGGTGTTGTTATTGATCCTGTCGTTTTCCAAAAAGAACTGGAAGGTCTGGAAAAATTCAACATGGATATCAAATCCAGATTGATCATCTCCAGAAAAGCACATTTAATTTTACCAACACACCGTTTACTGGATGCTGCTTCGGAAGCCTCAAAAGGTAAGGCCAAAATCGGTTCCACACTAAAAGGGATCGGACCGACTTATATGGACAAAACCGGAAGAAACGGATTAAGAGTAGGTGATATTGAATTGGCAGATTTCAAAGAACGTTACCGAACTTTGGCAGACAAGCACGAAGCGATGATTTCGTTCTATGATGTAGACATGCAGTACAACCTTCAGGAACTGGAAGACGAGTTCTTCGAAGCGGTTAAAGTATTACAGACACTAACTTTTGTGGACAGTGAGGAATACCTGAACAAAGCCATGAAAGAAGGAAAATCCATTTTGGCTGAAGGCGCTCAGGGATCACTTCTGGATATTGATTTCGGAACATACCCATTTGTAACTTCCTCAAATACCACTGCTGCCGGAGCCTGTACCGGATTAGGAATTGCACCTAACAAGGTAAAAGATGTTTTCGGTATTTTCAAAGCCTATACAACCCGTGTTGGTAGCGGACCTTTCCCGACAGAACTTCATGACGAAATCGGTCAGACAATGGCCAGAGTTGGTAATGAATTCGGTTCGGTAACCGGAAGAGCACGTCGTTGCGGATGGTTAGATCTGGTAGCCTTAAAATATGCCGTTCAGGTAAACGGGGTTACCCAGTTATACATGATGAAAGGCGATGTACTTTCCGGATTTGATACCTTGAAAGTATGTACCGGATACAACTACAAAGGCGAAGTAATCGACCATTTACCTTACAACATCGAACCGGAAAACGTAACACCGGTATATGTTGAGAAAAAAGGATGGAAAGCAGATCTGACCGGAATGACTTCATACGAAGAATTACCATCAGAATTAAAAGAATATATTGAGTTTATAGAGAAAGAGGTTGAAGTTCCTATTAAAGTGATTTCGGTAGGACCGGACAGAACCCAGACAATTCATAAATAATCCATAAAAAACGCTCTCATCCGGGAGCGTTTTTACTTTTTAACCCTTCTTTATTTATTTAATAAATTATTCTTAATTAAAAATCCTATTCGTAGATTTTACTTAAATTTGGCACAAAATTTTACACTTTGAAGCAATTATTTTTATTCCTTATAAGTTTCAGCTTTTTGTGCACAACGGTTACTGCACAGCAAAAAAAAACCATCCAGATCATCCATACTGATTTTACCGACAGTAATCAGAATGAAATACCGGGTGCTTCAATTCTTACAGGAAATGTTCAGGTGGAACACGATGGTGTTTTGATTAACTGCAACAAACTCTACTTCTTCAAAGATCAGAATTATGCCAAAGCCTTTGGTAATGTGGTTATGAACCAGGGGGATACCATTTATATGAACAGCCGCTATGCCGAATACAACGGCAATGAAAAGTTCGCCTATGCTTCGGGCGATGTTTCGCTGCGTTCTCCGGAATCTACCTTAACAACCGACACCTTAAATTTTGACCGGAATACCCAGCAGGCATTTTACAACTCTTACGGAACGATTATCAACAAGGAAAATACCCTGAAAAGTAAATCCGGACGTTATTATTTAAACGAAAAGAAATACCAGTTTCTTACCGCTGTTACCGTAACCAATCCGCAATGCGTCATCAAATCCAATCACCTGGACTTTTTCGACAATTCCGGGCATGCCTATGTTTTCGGACCTTCTACGATTACCAGCAAAGAAAATGTCATCTATACCGAAAGAGGATTTTATGACACCAAAAAAGATATTGCTACTTTAACCAAAAATTCCACGATAAAATATAACAACCGACTCATCAAAGGCGATAAGATATTTTATGACCGGAAGCGGGAATTTTCTTCTGCCACCGATAATGTCAAGATTACCGATACCATTAACAAAATGATCATCAAAGGTCATTATGCGGAAGTCTACAAAAACCAGGATTCCATGTTTATCACAAAACGGGCCATTGCATCCAGTTTTGTTGAAAACGATTCGGTTTACATTCACGCCAAAAAGCTGATGATTACCGGAAAACAGGGAGAACGAATCATTCGCGGTTTCAGCAATGCCCGTATTTACAAAACGGATATGAGCGGAAAATGCGACTCTATTCATTCCAACCAGAAAAAAGGATTAACCCAGATGATCGGAAGACCGATTCTCTGGAACAATGAAAACCAGATGACCGGTGATGTAATTCACCTTATCGGAAACAACCAAACCGAAAAACTGGATTCCCTGAAAGTATTGAATAATGCTTTTATTGTCCAGAAAGACACCCTTGGCACCGGTTACAACCAGGTTAAAGGACAGGATCTGTTTGGCAAATTCAAAGACAACAAACTTTCCACTGTTGATTTAATCAAAAACACGGAAAAGATATACTACATGTATAACGACAAAAACGAGCTGGAAATGATCGACAAAGGCGTAAGCAGTAAAATACACCTGGAACTCGAAGACAACAAGATCGTTTCCATGACTTCCATTGTTAATCCGGAGAGCGAAAGCTACCCACCCGACCTTTTTCCGGAAAATGCCCGGAAATTAAGAGGATTCGTGTGGCGCGGAGACGAGCGGATAAAATCGAAAGAAGAGATCTTTCCACCGGAAGAGAATCTCATCGATGAAAAGATTCAGAAACAAAGTGCTGCCAAGGATCTGGAAAACGAAACACCGATGGAAGCCCGTAAAGAAACGCTTGAATATGGCAAACCGGTAAAAAAAGAGAACGCCAAAACAACGAAGAAGACGAAGAAATAAACCAGCAATTGCGGTTTCAAAAAATCGTAGCTGACAATGCAAGAGTATCATGATTAAAGATTTCCATAAATACCAGGCACAAACCTCTCCCTATCCATTAGGAATGGAAGTGTCCCACGCCAAAGGTGCTTACATTTACGACACCAGCGGAAAAAAATATTTAGATTTCGTAGCCGGCGTTTCGGCCTGCACATTAGGACACCAGCATCCGCGCGTAACCAACGCCATTAAAGACCAGCTGGACAAATATGCCCACGTAATGGTTTATGGAGAATATGCACAGGATCCTGCTGTTGCTTTATGCAAATTACTGGCAGTAAACATGCCGGAACAGCTCAACAAAACATACCTGGTTAACTCCGGAACGGAAGCCACCGAAGGCGCTTTAAAGCTGGCCCGGCGGGTAACCGGAAGAAGTCAGCTTATTTCCTGTTTTAACGCATACCACGGGAATACGATGGGCTCGATGAGCGTTATGGGATTTGAGGAACGCAAACAGGTTTTCAGACCTTTAATTCCGGACGTGGATTTCATCACCTTTAACAACGAAGAAGACCTGCAAAAAATAACCACCAAAACTGCCGGAATCATCCTGGAAACCATTCAGGGTGGTGCCGGATTCATACAGCCTTATGACGGATTCCTGAAAAAAGTCCGCGAACGTTGTGATGAAGTTGGTGCGATGATGATACTGGACGAGATCCAGCCCGGTTTCGGAAGAACCGGAAAACTGTTCGGCTTTCAAAACTACGATATCGTTCCGGATATTGTGGTAATGGGCAAAGGTATGGGCGGCGGAATGCCTGTGGGCGCTTTTACAGCCAATGAAAAACACATGGACCTGCTGAGCCATGATCCTAAACTGGGACACATCACCACTTTTGGCGGGCATCCGGTAATTGCCGCTGCCTGTCTGGCAACCTTACAGGAACTGGTGGAAACCGGCCTTATGGAACAGGCACTCGAAAAAGAAAAACTTTTCAGAAAACTACTGGTACATCCGCTTATCAAAGAAATTCGCGGAGAGGGCTTAATGCTGGCTCCCATGACAGAAAGTCCTGAAATTACCAATAAAATTATCTTTAAATGTCAGGAAAAAGGACTGATCTTATTCTGGTTATTGTTTGAAGGCTGCGCTATTCGCATTACTCCTCCGTTAACCCTTACAAATGCTGAAATAGAAGAAGGGTGTGGCATCATTATTGAAGCTATGAACGAAGTAATGAACGAAGGCTAGAGAACACGGTAAAAAACAAATAATTGTTAATTAAATTGTTCACAACAAATAGCTTTCATTTCTAAAAAGCAAATAAACCTTTCCTAATTTTAATAAGGATAATTTAAACAAAAGGAGTATGAATTTGAGTCACGAGGAAGAAGAAAATAGTTTATCCTTATCAAAGTTCGAATCAATGTTGAAAACCAACAAGGTATTCTTCTTTGACTCCGAAGAGTTTGAAGATATCATTCTTCATTATCTCGATACGGGTAAAATTAATTTAGCCAAAAAAGCCCTTAAACTAGGCTTGGAGCAGCACCCAAAATCCACCGGTTTAAAACTGGTTCAGGTAGAACTTTTAGTTTTTGACGACAAACTTGAAATAGCCGAAAAATTATTAAACGATTTGTATGCTATTGAACCGACCAACGAAGAAATCTACATTCAGAAAGCCAACATTTATTCCAAAAAAGATCAGCACGACAAAGCCGTTGAACTTTTAAAAGTCGCCCTTAAATATACCGATGATTATGCGGATGTCTATTCGCTGATTGGTATGGAGTACCTGTTCATGGACGATCTGGAAATGGCAAAAGAGAACTTCATTAAATGTCTTGAAAACGATACAGAAGACCATTCTGCCTTATACAATGTCGTGTACTGTTTTGATTTCCTGGATCAGAACGAAGACGCTATAAATTTCTTAAACGGGTTTATTGACCGCAATCCGTACAGCGAAGTGGCATGGCACCAGCTCGGACGTCAGTATTACACCGTAAAAAATTACGAACAGGCCGTTCGTGCCTTTGATTATGCCACCCTGATTGACGATAGTTTTCTGGGTGCTTATTTAGAAAAGGCAAAAGCCCTGGAAAAATTAAAAAAATACCAGGAGGCCATCGATTGCTATAACATTACCATGGAGCTTGACGATCCTACTTCCTTTGCCCTGTTGCGCATTGGAAAATGTCACGAGCGTCTTGGCAATACCGATATTGCTTTACAGTTTTACCTGAAAACGGTACATGAAGATCCGTTACTGGATAAAGCCTGGATTGCGATCACCGATTTTTATATCCGTCAGAAAAATTTCCAGAAAGCGCTGTACTATGTTAACAAAGCTATTGGAATTGACAACGAGAACAAATTGTACTGGAAACGCTACGGGGCGATCAACAAACAATTAAGTTTCTTTGAAGAGGCCGAATACGGCTACCGAAAAGCGGTTGAGTTTGGCGATTACCAGTTAGACACCTGGTTGTTCTGGGTAGACATCCTTCAGTTTTTAGGAGAATTTGAAAGTGCTGTACAAACCTTATTACAGGCTTCCGAATATTTCCCGGAAGAATATGAAGTAGAATACCGTCTTGCCGGATTATACTATATGCTGCACGACGAAGCAAAAGGAAAAGTTCACCTTAGCAACGGTTTGCGCTTAAACTTCAATAACCGCACTGTATTGAAAGAACTGTTCCCGGTGGTGTGGAACACAAAAACAATACAATCTCAAATAGAGAAGTATCAGAAATTAAACGGATAATCCGGTTCCAAATACCACTTTTTCCTATTATCTTTACGGTTAATTATTGTATTAATTGACCGTTTTTTTATTATGAAAAAATTAAAGAAAAGGAGATTTGGATTGCTCGGAAAGAATATCAGCTATTCTTTTTCAAAAAAATACTTTACCGAAAAATTTTCAGTTTCCGGATTAGAGAATTGCAGTTATACCAATTTTGATGCTGAAACCATCAATGACTTCCCGGCCATCGTTTCCGGTACAAAAAACCTGAAAGGAATGAACGTTACCATTCCTTATAAAGAAGCCGTTATTCCTTTTCTGAAAAAAACATCCAAAAATGCCACCCTTATCGGCGCTGTCAATACCATACGGTTCAACAAAAAAGGAGAAGCAAAAGGATACAATACCGATTTTTACGGTTTTAAAAAATCGCTAAAGCCCTTACTGAAAAAACACCATAAAAAAGCATTGATCTTAGGAACCGGCGGCGCCAGTAAAGCCATTGCTTTTGCGCTGCAGAAATTAAAAATAGAATATGATTTTGTTTCCCGCAATGCATCGGAATGCGAGTTTTCCTATTCCGAGCTGAATCAGGATGTTTTTAACGAATACCAGATTATCATCAACACCACACCACTGGGCACTTTCCCGAATATTAAGGATTGTCCGGAACTGGATTATACGCTTTTTACCGATAAGCACATCGCTTTCGATCTGGTCTACAATCCGGAAGAAACCGAATTCCTACGTCTTGCAAAAGAACAGGGTGCCAAAACCAAAAACGGTTACGACATGCTGGTCTTTCAGGCAGAAAAGGCCTGGGAAATCTGGAATAACAAATAAAACAAAAGGCTGTCCGGACAGCCTTTTGTTTTATACAGCTGTCACGGTCCGGTTAACGCCTCTGCCCGGCATTCCTTTTATAGTCTCCTGATAGTCATTATCTTCCAAAAGCACGAAAAATAAGGCGTTATTCTGCTATTTAAACAGAAAAATAAGCACTTTTAGGTAACTTTCTTTTGAATTATCCACTTGCTTTTAGTATCTTTCCACTCAATTTATGTTAAACTTAAGCATTTCAACAATGTTAGAAGAAAAGAATGATAACCTGCCGGAGGCAGATGGACAGGAACAAATTACAAACGAGGAAAACGTTCCTACCGTAAATCAATCCGCAATTGAAGCGATTGAAAGTACGAATGCAGAAGAAAGCGAAGACGCTTCTATTTCTGAAGGACACGATATCCCAATGCTCAACTATGAAGCAATGTCAATGGAAGAATTGACAGCGGAACTTGAAAAATTAGTTTCGAATGAGAAAGTAATGTCCATCAGAAATCACGTCGAAGAGATCCGTAAAGATTTTATGGCGAAATACACGCATTTTATTGATGAGAAGCGTGACGAACACAGCCATGACAACAATGGAGATGTTTCGGATTTCGATTATCACTTTCCTTTAAAGAACAAATTCGACAATATCTACAATAAATACCGGGATTTTAAAAATCAGCACTTCAAACAACTGCAAAACAATTTAAAAGGCAATCTTGATAACCGTCTTGCAATTATTGAAGAACTAAAAAGTCTGATCGACAATCCTGCCGAAAGCATTCAGGAAACTTTAAAAACAGTTAATGAACTGCGTGAGCGCTGGAAAAACGCCGGACCAATACCACGGGACAAATACAACCACGTTTGGAACAACTTCCATTTTCATATTGAGCGTTTTTACGATCACCTGCATCTGGACAGAGAAGCCCGCGATCTGGATTTCAAACACAATCTGGAGCAAAAACAGAAAATCATTGCCCGTGTTGAAGAACTGGTTAATGAAAGTGATATTTCCAAAGCATTCCGTGAATTACAATCGTTACACAAAATCTGGAAAGAGGAAATCGGACCGGTATCACGTGAGCACCGTGAAGAATTATGGAACAAGTTTAGCGACTTAACCAAACAACTACACGACAAACGGGAAGCCTTATTAGCGAAGGCAAAAGAAAAAGAAGAAGAAAACCTGATCAGGAAAAGAGAAATTATCACTCAGATTGACGGTATCGCTAACGAAAAGATAACAGCACACAGTGCCTGGCAGGGTCAGATTGACAAAATAGAAAGCCTGAGAGCCGCTTTCTTCCAAACCGGAAAAGTTCCGCTTGAAGTAAACGAAGACACCTGGGCGGCTTTTAAAAACGCCGTACGCAATTTTAATACTCAGAAGAACTCTTTCTACAAAGACATTAAAAAAGACCAGCAGGACAACCTGAATAAAAAACTGGCTTTAGTGGAAAAAGCGAATGCCTTGAAAGAAAATGAAGATTTCAACGCTACGACGCCAATCATGAAACAGATCCAGGAAGACTGGAAAAAAATAGGTCATGTGCCGAGAAAATATTCCGACAGCGTATGGAAAGATTTTAAAGATGCCTGCAATCATTATTTTGACCGCCTGCACGCCAAACGCAACGAAGCAAACTCCGAAGAGATTGAAGCTTTTGATAAGAAAAAAGACTATCTGGAAAGTCTGAAAGACTTCCAGCTAAGCGGTGAACACAAAACCGATCTGGACGCTATCAAATTACACATAGAGAACTGGAAAACTTTTGGAAAAGTACCGCATGCCCGCAGACATATCGAAGGCAAGTTCAACAAAATACTGGATGCCCTGTTTGACAAATTAAGCTTATCTAAAAAAGAAGCGGAAATGGTTAAATTCAACAACCGCTTGGAGCAGCTGGCAGAAAGTGACGATTCCAGAAAATTAGAGAATGAGCAGATCTTCATTATGCGCAAGATTGATGAAGTACAAGGCGAAATTTTCCAATTGGAAAATAACATCCAGTTTATCTCGAATGCCAAAGCCGACAATCCATTTGTAAAAGAAGTTTACAAAAACATCGACCGTCACAAGGAAGAATTAAAAACCTGGAAAGACAAGCTGAAACAAATCAGAAGCCTGAAACAGGAATAAAAACGAAAGCCGGATTAATATCCGGCTTTTTTATTTCACAACCTTATTTCCCGTTCATTCCGTCCGTTTTCTGCTACGTTAGCATTACCGTCAGCAAAACGTATAAAAACAATCGTACCAGAACCGTAAACAACCACAAATAAAAAAGCCGCTTTAAAAAAGCGGCTTTTTTTATGATATGACAACTATTATTAGTTTAGTCTATTTTGAAACGTTTTCTATCGTTTTCATTTAAGTAAATCTTACGTAAACGGATCGATTTTGGCGTAACTTCAACATACTCATCTTTCTGGATATACTCCAAAGCTTCTTCTAATGAGAATTTGATAGCAGGAATGATTCTTGCTTTATCATCTGCTCCTGAAGAACGTACGTTTGTTAATTTTTTCGTTTTGGTAACGTTAACAACCATATCATCACCACGGGAGTTTTCACCAATTACCTGTCCTTCATAGATATCCTCGTTAGGATCTACGAAAAACTTACCTCTGTCCTGTAATTTATCGATAGAATAAGGAATTGCTTTTCCGTTCTCCATAGAGATCAAAGATCCGTTTGTACGTCCAGGAATCTCTCCTTTGAATGGTTGGTATTCCAGGAAACGGTGTGACATAATTGCTTCACCGGCAGTAGCTGTAAGCAATTGATTTCTCAATCCGATAATACCACGGGATGGAATATTGAATTTAATGATCATACGCTCCCCTTTTGGCTCCATGCTTAACATTTCACCTTTACGAACCGTTACAAACTCTACCGCTCTACCGGAAACGTTTTCTGGTAAGTCGATTGTTAATTCCTCGATCGGCTCACATTTAGCACCATCAATTTCTTTAATGATTACCTGCGGCTGACCAATTTGTAATTCATATCCTTCACGACGCATTGTTTCAATCAATACAGACAAGTGCAATACACCACGACCGAAAACTAAAAATTTATCGGCACTGTCTGTTTCATTAACACGAAGTGCTAAGTTTTTCTCTAATTCTCTGTTTAATCTGTCTTTAATGTGACGGGAAGTTACAAACTTACCTTCTTTACCAAAGAACGGAGAGTCATTAATTGTGAACAACATACTCATTGTTGGCTCATCAATTGTAATAGACGCTAAAGCTTCCGGATTTTCAAAATCAGCAACAGTATCACCAATTTCAAATCCTTCAAGACCTACGATAGCACAAATATCTCCTGCCACTACCTGCTCTACTTTCTTTCTTCCGATTCCTTCAAAAACGTGTAATTCTTTAATTTTAGATTTGATGATCTTACCATCTCTTTTCACTAAAGATATATTCATTCCTTCTTTTAATTCTCCTCTTTGTAAACGACCGATAGCGATACGTCCTGTAAAGTTAGAGAAATCCAAAGAAGTGATTAACATCTGTGGAGTACCTTCAGATACTTTCGGGCTTGGAACGTGCTCCAAAACCATATCCAATAAAGGCTCAATGTTTTCAGTCTGATTTCTGAAGTCGGTTGACATCCAGTTATTCTTTGCAGAACCGTAAACTGTAGGGAAGTCTAACTGCCATTCCTCAGCTCCTAATTCAAACATCAAGTCAAATACTTTTTCATGAACTTCTTCCGGAGTACAATTCTCTTTATCAACTTTGTTAACTACCACACATGGTTTTAAACCTAAATCGATTGCTTTCTGCAATACGAAACGAGTTTGCGGCATTGGTCCTTCAAAAGCATCCACCAATAACAACACACCATCCGCCATATTTAATACACGTTCTACCTCACCACCAAAATCCGCGTGGCCTGGAGTATCGATAATATTAATTTTGGTTCCTTTATAGGTAACGGATACGTTTTTAGAAGTGATGGTAATTCCTCTTTCACGTTCTAAATCGTTGTTGTCAAGAATTAAATCTCCTGTGTTCTCGTTTTCACGGAACAACTGACAGTGATACATAATTTTGTCAACCAATGTTGTTTTACCGTGGTCAACGTGAGCGATAATTGCAATGTTTCTAATAGAAGTCATAAATAATTTTTGTGGGTGCGAAATTACAATTTATTTTTTATATAAACACACTAATTTTTAAGCAGTTAGCAAAAAATAACAAAATGATAACAACAAAAAAAGCCCTCATGAAAGAGAGCTTAGTTATATTTCTGTCTAAACAACCTTATGCTAATTTAGCAACGTGCTTAGTTAATTTTGATTTTAAGTTAGAAGCTTTATTATCATGGATAATATTCTTCTTAGCTAATTTATCAATCATTGATACTACAGCAGACAACTTAGCAGAAGCCTCTGATTTATCAGTTGCAAGACGCAAAGCTTTGATTGCGTTACGAGTTGTTTTATGTTGGTATCTATTTAATACTCTTTTCTTTTCGTTGCTTCTGATTCTTTTTAAAGCTGACTTATGATTTGCCATTTTCTTAAATTGATTTAAGTCTTTTTACATTTCTTTTTTTCGTAGTCCGTAGGGGAATCGAACCCCTGTTACCAGGATGAAAACCTGGCGTCCTAACCCCTAGACGAACGGACCATTTTGTTTCAATAAATTTCGTATTAACCGCGTAATACTTTCGTAGTCCGTAGGGGAATCGAACCCCTGTTACCAGGATGAAAACCTGGCGTCCTAACCCCTAGACGAACGGACCGTAATCTCAATAAAAACCGTATTAATCGCTTAATACTTTTTTTGTAGTCCGTAGGGGAATCGAACCCCTGTTACCAGGATGAAAACCTGGCGTCCTAACCCCTAGACGAACGGACCTTTATTGCTTTATTGCGGATGCAAAAGTACAACATTTTTCCAATCTCGCAAGAACAACTTTATTTTTTTTTACTTTTTTTTCACTTTTTTTCTAATAGGCCTTGGCAAACAGCACTCTACCTTTTGAAGGAGAACCTGTAAAAACACAAATTCCTTCCTCTTCTTTACGATCTAACGCGATACAACGTATTGTTGCCTTCGTAAGTTCTTTAATGCGTTCTTCGGTAGCAGCTGTCCCATCCCAGTGTGCAGACACGAATCCGCCCTTGTTTTCAAGAACCTCTTTAAACTCCTCAAAACTGTTCACTTCCGTGATATGCGTATCTCTGTAATTCAGGGAACGGGTAAACATTTCCTCCTGGATTGTCTCCAACAGGTTCTGTAAATACCCGGCAATACCTTCTTTAGAAACCACCTCTTTTGTTAAAGTATCCCGTCTTGCCACTTCGTAAGTTCCGTTTTCCAGATCATTCGGACCAATAGCAATACGCACCGGCACTCCTTTCAATTCGTACTCATTGAATTTCCATCCCGGTTTATGCGTCGTTCTGTCGTCATATTTAACCGAAATCTTCAATTTGCGCAATTGCTTCACCAGATCATTAACCTGGGCGGAAATCGCCTCTAATTGCTCATCGGTTCTATGTATAGGCACAATCACCACCTGGATAGGCGCTAAATTTGGCGGTAAAACCAATCCGTTATCATCGGAATGCGTCATTACCAAAGCCCCCATTAAACGGGTCGAAACCCCCCATGAAGTACCCCAAACGTGCTCCAGCTTTCCTTCGGCATTTGAAAACTTAACATCAAAAGCTTTAGCAAAATTCTGCCCTAAGAAATGGGAAGTTCCTGCTTGTAACGCTTTTCCATCCTGCATTAAAGCTTCAATACAATAGGTTTCTTCTGCTCCTGCAAAACGTTCTGTTTCCGTCTTCACTCCTTTCACAACCGGAATGGCCATAAAGTTCTCTACAAAATCAGCATACACATCCATCATCTGTACTGATTCTGCCAGTGCTTCCTGTTTGGTAGCATGAGCGGTATGCCCTTCCTGCCATAAAAACTCTGCCGTACGCAAAAACAAACGGGTTCTCATTTCCCAACGCACCACATTTGCCCATTGGTTTATCAATAACGGCAAGTCACGGTACGATTGCACCCAACCTTTATAAGTACTCCAGATAATAGCTTCACTGGTAGGACGAACAATTAATTCCTCTTCCAGTTTTGCATTCGGATCTACTATTAATTTTCCTTTATTCTCAGGATCGTTAGTCAGCCTGTAATGGGTTACTATCGCGCATTCTTTCGCAAATCCTTCTGCATTTTTCTCTTCTGCTTCAAACATGCTCTTCGGAACAAACAAGGGGAAATAAGCATTCTGGTGTCCAGTCTCTTTAAACATTCTGTCTAATTCTGCTTGCATTTTTTCCCATATAGCATAACCGTAGGGCTTAATAACCATACACCCTCTAACACCGGAGTTCTCCGCTAAATCTGCTTTGACAACCAGTTCGTTATACCATTTCGAATAATCTTCCGATCGTTTTGTTAAGTTCTTACTCATTTTTATCAGTTTGGCACAAATATTGTTTAACTTATTTTAACTAAATAGTTTGGCAAAACTAACTATTTTTGTGTTGTCCAACAATAAAAATACCTAGAGATATGAAAACTTATTACCTATCCAACAGAAAAATATCCATTTACGCAGTAATTGGATTAGTCGGACTTTTGGCTTCGTCCTGTGGCTCCTATCAAAACTCGTCTTATTATGACAATGACGGGGTTTACGGTTCAGAACGACCAAGAAGAGAATACAACAACAGATACAGTGAGCAAAACATGGCTCAGTCGACCAATTACAAAGATTATTTCAGTGACCTTCAAAAAGACGCTAATAACGGTATTTTTACAGATGTGGACAGCTATACATCACAAGGTCAGGACTCTGTTTCCAATTACAATAATAACAACAATCAGAATCAATATGCCAATACAACCGGGTATGCCGGCTGGGGCGAAAATTCAAGCAATATAACCGTTAACGTTTACAACAACGATCCCTGGTACTGGAACAGAGGTTACTGGAATTCCTGGTATACTCCTTACTATGGCGGTTACTACGGCTCCGGATGGGGCTGGGGTGTTGGTTTAGGATGGGGATGGAATTCCTGGTACGGTCCAAACTGGGGCTGGGGATGGAACTCCTGGTATGGCCCGGGATGGGGTTGGAACAACTATTACTACGGAAACGGATGGTATAACGGTTACTACCGAAATGACAGAGTATACAATGCCGGTCCGAGAGGCGGTTCTGCTTACTATAACGGAAGATACAACAACGGTACCTATGGCACCCGAAATTATTCATCCAGCAGAAATGTAGACTTTAACAATACCCGTAATTACAATAGCGGTACCCGAAACTATAACAGTGGCACCCGTAACTATAACAATACCGGAACCAGAGATTACAACTCCGGCGGAACCCGTAATTACAACAATAGTGGCACAAGAGATTATAACACCAATTCCGGCACCCGAAACTATAACAACAGTAACAGTTCCGGAACCCGTAACTACAACTATAACAACTCCAGCAATAACAGCGGAACGCGTAACAACAACTATTCCGCTCCATCGAGAAGCTACAATTCCGGAGGAAGTTTCGGAGGCTCCAGAGGTGGCGGAAGCTACGGCGGTGGCGGTGGTGGAACCCGATCCGGAGGCGGCGGAGGCGGCAGACGTTAATAATCCCTATAAGCTATAAAGTCAAAATCCCATGAAAAAACATATAGTAACAGCTATTGTTGCCTTATCGGCAACAATAGCATCAGCACAAGAGCTAGCTCCTGCAGACGGATTGCGCTATGCGATTGACAATCTAAACGGTACAGCACGATTCCGCGCGATGAGCGGTGCTTTCGGAGCTGTTGGAGGTGATCTCTCTGCGATTCACGTAAATCCTGCCGGTGGCGCCATATTCAATTACAATACCGCTACCGTTACCCTGAGCAGCTACAACACTAAAAACAATGCCCGTTATTTTGGCACGAATACTTCCGATAACAAAAGTACCCTGGACCTGAATCAGGCAGGTGGCATTTTTGTATTCGACAACCATAACCCGAACAGCGGATGGAACAAATTTACCTTTGCCATTAATTATGACAATGCCAATAATTTTGACAATGCCATCACTTTCAGAGGTACCGGAAACCGTTCTATAGACCAGTATTTCCTGAATCAGGCTAACGGACTGCCCGTAGGCGTTATCGACAACAACTATCGTTACGACCAGCTGTCTTTCCAGGATCAGCAGGCATTATTAGCATACCAGACGTATATTATCGACACCAGTACGCTTCCGCTTGATCCTAACAACCCGAATTATATTTCGGGCGTGCCTAACACCGGCAGCTATGCCCATACCAATTATGTTTCCACAAACGGCTACAACGGTAAACTGGCTTTCAACTTTGCAACGTCTTATAACGACAAACTTTATCTGGGGATTAACCTGAATGCTCATTTTACCGATTATACCAAAAATTCAACGGTTTACGAATCAAACAACGGCCCTGTTAATACCGATCCGGGAAGAGCCACAGTACGCCAGATCCAGTTTAACAACGACATGCACACTTACGGAAGCGGATTCTCTTTCAATTTGGGTGCCATTGCAAAAGTAACCGACGAATTACGTTTAGGAGTATCTTACGAATCGCCTACCTGGTACCGTTTGACCGATGAATTAGCGCAAAGTATTTCCACGAATTACACGACAAACAATTCCGGAACAAACACAGCGGGATATGCATCGCTAAACCCGAACATCATTAACGTTTACCCGACCTATACTTTACAGACTCCTGGTAAATTCACCGGAAGTTTAGCGTATATCTTTGGCAAAACCGGATTGATCAGTTTTGATTACGGCATAAAAGATTACAGCAATATTGCTTTCAAACCGAACAACTCCTATAACAGTTCTTTAAACGATATTTATTCCAATACACTTCGCAGTGCACAGGAATTCCGGGTGGGTGCAGAATATAAAATCAAACAGGTAAGCCTTCGCGGCGGGTATCGTTTTGAACAAAGCCCATACAAAGACGAACAGGTTATCGGCGACTTAAAAAGTTATTCCGGCGGTATCGGTTATAACTTCGGCTCTGCCCGTTTAGACCTTTCCTATACGCATACCCAAAGAGATATGGATGTTTCCTTACTTTCCAGCATGACCGATTCTGCAAGAGTGAACAGTAAAATAAACAACATCAGTCTTTCTTATACCATAGGTTTTTAAAAATAAACCCTGAAAAATACCCGAAAGCCGCTCACAAAGCGGCTTTTTCATTGAATAATACGCTTAGAACCAAACGAAATCTTCATAAATTTTATAAAACGATGATGCTTCTAATTATAAAAAGCGTAATTTTGCACTCCAATTTTACAATTATATGAGAACCAAGTCTTTAAAGAAAAACAAAATCAATGTAATCACTTTAGGATGTTCAAAAAATGTATACGACAGTGAAGTTCTGATGGGGCAGTTAAAAGCCAGCGGAAAAGAGGTCGAGCATGAAGCACCTAAAAATGATGAAGGGAACATTATTGTAATCAACACCTGTGGATTTATCAATAATGCAAAAGAAGAATCCATCAATACGATTTTGGAATACGTTGACAAAAAAGAACAAGGTATTGTAGACAAAGTTTTTGTTACCGGATGTTTGTCAGAACGTTACCGTCCGGATCTGGAAAAAGAAATCCCGGATGTGGACCGTTATTTCGGAACAACCGAATTGCCCTTATTATTAAAAGCTTTAGGAGCCGATTATAAACACGAATTATTAGGAGAACGTTTAACCACTACTCCGAAGAATTTCGCCTATTTGAAAATTGCCGAAGGTTGTGACCGTCCCTGCAGTTTCTGTGCGATTCCTATCATGAGAGGAAAACACGTTTCCCAGCCAATTGAAAAACTGGTAAAAGAAGCCGAAGGTCTGGCTGCCAAAGGCGTAAAAGAACTGATCCTGATCGCTCAGGATTTAACCTATTACGGTCTGGATCTATACAAAAAAAGAAACCTTGCCGAATTACTGGAAAACCTGATTAAAGTAGAAGGTATCGAATGGATCCGTCTGCATTATGCATTCCCGACAGGTTTCCCGATGGATGTTCTGGATCTGATGAAAAAAGAGCCGAAAATCTGTAATTATATCGACATTCCGTTACAGCATATTTCCGATAACATTTTAAAATCGATGCGTCGTGGTACCACTTATGAGAAAACGACCAGACTTTTAAAAGACTTCCGCGAAGCCGTTCCGGGAATGGCTATCCGTACCACACTGATTGTGGGATATCCAGGCGAAACGGAAGAAGACTTCCAGATCCTGAAAAACTGGGTAGAAGAAATGCGTTTTGAGCGTTTGGGCTGTTTTGCTTATTCGCATGAAGAAAACACCCATGCTTACCTGCTGGAAGACGATGTTCCGGAAGAAGTAAAACAACAGCGTGCTGCCGAGATCATGGACATTCAGGCGCAGATTTCATGGGATTTGAACCAGGAAAAAATCGGACAGACTTTCCGTTGTATCATCGACAGAAAAGAAGGCGGTTATTTCATTGGCCGTACCGAATTTGACAGCCCGGATGTTGACAACGAAGTTTTAATTGACGCCACACAGTTCTATTTAAAAACCGGTGATTTTGCAACTATAAAAATCATTGATGCTACCGAGTTTGACCTATACGGAGAACCGGTACAATAAGATCTCACAATAAATAAAAACCGCCTGTAAAATTTACAGGCGGTTTTTTTATAACCTCAACTCAAAATATAATTATCAGGAACTGCCGGCATCCGGCGGTTCAAAAAAGAAAACAGTTTAAAGTAACTAACCCCTTAAACTGTTTTACAACATTAAATCTAATAATTATGAACTAGATAACAGTTCCTTTAAATACCAACACTTTTGGTGCCTCTTCAGCATTTGTAGTAACTGTTACTGTTTTTGTAAATACTCCTTTAGCAGCAGCATTGAAAGTAGCTGTAATTTTAGCTGTTTCATTTGGAGCTACCGGAGATTTTGTATAATCTGTAGCTGTACATCCGCAAGAAGCTTTTACATTTGTGATGATTACAGCTGTTTTTCCTGTGTTTTTAAATTCGAAATCAATTTTTACTGGTTTCCCCTGAGGAATTTCACCCAATTCAACTGTTTCTGCTTTCCATTGTACCGGAGAACCAACAATTGTTTTTACCGTTTCAGCCGTTTTAACCGGGTTAACAGAAAAAGACATTAAACCTAATGTTAAAGCCAAAATTGAAAGTTTGATAATTTTCATAATTTTTTATTTTATATGGTTATTTATAGTTTTGATTACCTGATTCAAATGTATTTCAGTCTTTTTAAATCAGCTGTTAACCGTTTTCAAATGTTTGTTAACGACTTGTTAACAGCGCGAAAAAAGTTTTTTTTTCAGTAATATTACACTTCTAAAATCTATTGTATATTTTGAAAATAAACCGGTTAAACAGTATCATCATCCTCGGACTCATTGCTATAGTAGGTATTATTATAGCACAATTGCTTTGGACGAAAGAAGCTTTTAATTTAGAAGAGAAAAAGTTTACCCAAAAAGTACACATCGCCCTTTTAGAAGTAGCCAAAAAACTATATGAAGGGAAAAATCACGAATTACCGGCCAGCAGCCCCATTAATAAAGTATCCAACGATTATTATATTGTTAATGTCGATAACGACTTTGAACCGGAAATTCTGGAATATTATTTAAAAACCGTTTTTAAGAAATTCAATATCGCCACCGACTTTGAATATGCAATGTACAATTGCGAAAGCGATGAAATGGTCTACGGGAATTATGTTGCCCTTTCCGATACTTCAAAAAAAGAAAGCTCCGTTTATTTTCCGAAGCACAAAAATCTGGTCTATTATTTTGCCATCCGCTTCCCGAATGAAACCTCCTACCTGTTCAGTTCGTTAAAATTCTGGTTCATGCTCTCTTTTGTCCTGATCATTATTTTAGTGGTCTACGTCTACTCTATCTTTACCTTATTACAGCAAAAGAAATATTCCGAATTGCAGCGTGATTTTATCAACAACATGACCCATGAGTTTAAAACACCGTTGTCGTCCATCCTGATTGCTTCCAATTACCTGAGCAAACAGGAACCGATACTACAGGATGAAAAACTGGAAAAATATGCGACCATTATTATCGATCAGAGCAAAAAGCTCAACCATCATATCGAGAAAATATTAAATATCGCCAAATCGGACGACACGCCTTTAAAGCTGAATAAGAAACCTATTGCGGTTGCCGCGATCCTGTCTGACGTGATTGAAAACACCCGACTGCGCTATCCGGATGTTCGCATAATCGTGAATAACCCGGAAACAGCACTTGTTATTTATGGCGATGAATTCCATTTCACCAACATTGTTTACAACCTGATCGACAATGCCGTTAAATACTGTGAAGGCACTCCTGAAATCATCATTTCCATTACCAAAGAAGCGCAAAAGATCCGGTTGGAATTTGCCGATAACGGGATTGGGATCTCTCAAAAGAATATTTCCTTTATATTTGATAAGTTCTACAGAATTCCGAGTAAAAAAAGCAATGAAGTAACCGGTTTTGGTCTGGGTTTGTATTATGTCAAAAAAATATGTAAACTGCACCACTGGAAAATCACAGCCAAAAGCAACCTCGAAAAAGGAACTGTCATAACCTTATTAATACCTGAAAATTAATGTCGAAATTCAAAATTCTTTATGCCGAAGACGATGAAACGCTTGCTTTCTTAACCAAAGACAATCTGGAGTTAAACGATTATGCCGTAACCCATTGTCACAACGGAGAGCATTGTCTGGAAGCTTTCAGGAGCGGATCTTTCGACATCTGTATTTTAGATATTATGATGCCGAAAATTGACGGTTTTGAACTGGCTGTGGAAATCCGGAAAATCGACCACCACATCCCGATTATCTTCCTTTCCGCCAAAACACTAAAAGAAGACCGCATCAAAGGACTTCGCCTGGGCGCTGATGATTATCTGGTAAAACCTTTCAGTATTGAAGAGCTATTGTTAAAAATTGAAGTGTTCCTCAAACGTTCACAAAAGAAAAGCATACCCGAAAAAGAACGCTATACCGTTGGCGGTTTTGAATTTGATGCCGACAACTATTCGCTGGTAAAAGCCGATAAAAAAACGGTTTTAACGCAACGCGAAGCCGAACTGCTTAAACTATTCCTGGACAACAAAAACACCGTTTTAAAAAGAGAGCAGATCTTAACATCGCTCTGGGGAAATGACGACTATTTTATGGGCAGAAGCCTGGATGTTTTTATCTCCCGCCTGCGAAAAATACTATCGGAAGAAAAAGAAATCGGAATTGAGAACCTGCACGGCATCGGTTTTAAATTTACCGTTAAGGAATAAACCGGTCTTTTGCTTCTTACCGCTTTAACGAAAAATGCCCGCTCACTTCTTCGATAATATTGTTATCGTTGTATTGCGCTACAAACCAATAGTCGTTTTCCGGCAGCGCTTTGCCGTTATGGGTACCGTCCCAGCCTTTCCCGTCCGGAGCAATATGCGTTATGAATGTTCCCTTTTGATCAAAAATCTGGATGATGACCTCTTTTTTCCCTGATAACGAAGGAATATTCCAGACATCGTTATAACCGTCACCATTGGGCGTAAAATAAAGCGGATAATCCAACAGCAAAAGCCGTTTTACAGCCGTGCGGCAGCCAGAATTGTCTTTTACCCTTACAATATACCCGCCGCCGCTCACATTTTCAAAAAGATTACTTTCCTGATAACCGCTGTTGCCCAATTGGTATTGATAAACACTTTCCCGCAGCATGACAATTTGAACAGTAAACAGATTTACTCCCGTTATTCTTGTCCTGATCCGGGCAATAACCGGTTCATAAGCCGTTTCCAGTACAATTGTATCGTTAACAGCCCTGCAACCCGATTCGAAATTCAGCACCTCAACACGATACATCCCCGGGCGGTCTGCTGCAACAGTTCTTCCCGCGGCTGCCGGAATGACAGTTCCGTTATAAAACCATTTAAAGGCATGCGCTTCTTCCGGCAAACCGGAATCAAGAAGAACCGTCCTGACGGTATTATCGTTATTATCAATACAGATAAAAGGATTTGAAACACTCCATATAACCTGCGGTGTTGCGCCTATGATCACTTCTGCCGTTAATTTCCCGGTAGAACAGCCCTGAATGCTGAACCCTTCAATAAAATAGATCCCGGAAAGGCTCACAACGGTATTTTCCAGAACAGTGGTACCGTCTGTATCATAGAAAACATATTCCAAACCCGGAGTTGCCGTGTTTAAGGCATCTCTCAGTTCCACCGAATGACAATCGTATAACGGAATATCGATCAGTTCCAGTTCAGGGATTTCCGGAGCTTTACTGATCGTTACCGGAAACAGCCCGGAAACCGAACCGTCCATTTTCCTGACGATTACGCTGTATATTCCCGGCAAAAGATTCGGAAAGATATTATCCGGTGAATAGCTCAGTCCGCCGTCTATGGAATATTCCAAAGCAATGGTTGCGATGATTATGCTTCCGGTCTGCCATTCACAGCTGGGCTGCACGACCACTATTTCCAAAGGTTCCCTGTCTGTTCCTCTGCTGACATTCCGGTTGTGTTCCCACAACGGATAAACACTCAATATGTTTGCTTTCATACTACTAAAACAAGGCAGTAACCAAACAAAAAATAACCCGATCAGGGTTTTACGGCTGATAATGAATAAAAATGGCATATACTAACGTTTTATACCATACAAAATGAAACATTTTTTCAATACACACCTAAAAAACTACCTACTCAAAATTACACAACTGCTAAAAAAAGTTGCAGCACTCCTTTTCAAAAGCCCGTTTTACAGCACTTTTCCCAAATCCTAAGTCAAAACGATCAAATTCTAATTCACATCTGCTCAGGTCGCAACTTATTTTATATTTGCATATAAAGATTCTCAAAATGCATTACACCCCAGCTAAAGCAACCCAAAAGCCATTTTTACGAATCGCCGTTGCCGCGTTTTTGCTACTGAACGTGCTGTCTTCCGGATTTGCCCAGGAAAATACGATTCCGGAACTGAAATCCGGTTTAAAAACGGTCAAAACGGACACTGCCAAAGTCACTATTCTCAATAAAATAGCCCATATATTCCGGGAAAGCAACTCCGACTCCACGCTTTTTTACGCTAAAAAAGCCGCGGCACTGGCGCAAAAAAACGGCGATCATTACGGTCTGGCCATCGCCTGTATTAATATTGGCAATGCTAACATTATCAGCAGTAATTATGCCGAGGCACTGAAAAATTTTGAACAGGCCAAAGCACTTTTTACCGACCTGTTAACCCATCCGGCGGCAACGGCCGTAACCCAAAACCAGATTAGGAACGGTCTGGCAAGATCCTACGGCAGCTGCGGCATTGTCTATTCCGAACAGAACGACTATTCCAATGCCTTACAGCATTATTTTAAGGCTTTAAAAATGTATCAGGAAACCGGGGAGAAAAAAAGCATTTCCAAAGTGTACAACAACATCGGGATTATCTATAAGGTCCTGGAAGAAAACAACAAGGCACTCACCTATTTATCGAAAGCCTATGCGCTGCAAACGGAAATGGGAGAAGAATCGGCTCCCGTAACCTTAATGAATATCGGAACGATTTATTTCAAACAGAAAAAAGACAAGCAGGCTTTACAGTATTACAATACCGCCATGTCCCTTTTTGAAAAAACAAACAACAACAGAGGGAAAGCATTATTGTTCAACAACCTGGGAGAATTCTACTGCAGCCATCAATCGTATGCTAAAGCGCTGGATTTTTACAACAAAGCCATGGTTTTGTATACGGAACTGGACAATAAAATGGGAACAGCTTCCGTACAATACAACATCGGGACACTTTATCTGGAACAAAAAGACCTTTCAAAAGCATTATCCTACACCTCAGCATCGTTAATGACCGCCCGAGAAATCAACATGCTGGCACAGGTAAAGTCCTCCGAAAAACAGCTGAGTGATATTTATGCTTTACAGCAGGATTACAAAAATGCTTTATCGCATTATAAAGAATATGTTGCTGCCAAAGACAGTATTGACAATAAAGAAAACACCAAAAAATTACTCCGCGTAGAGCTGAATGCCGAGTTTCAGAAAAAAGAGGCTTTGCAAAAAATTGAAATGGAGAAAAAGGAAGCCGTATTAGTGGAACAAAACAAAAGCCATAAATTGTTTACGCTGTTCTCCGTGATTGGTACCTTATTGCTGTTGGGGCTGATTTTCGTTACCTACAACAGACTGCAGATCAAACGCCGTTTAACCCTGCAAAAAGAAGTAGCCGAATACGAACAAAAAGCACTGCACCTTCAAATGAACCCGCATTTTGTTTTTAACTGTCTCGGTTCCATATCCAGCTTTATTGTTCAGAACGGAACGGATTCTGCCATAAAATATTTATCCAAATTTTCCAAGCTAATGCGCCTCACCCTGGAATATTCCAAAGGTTCCCTGATCCCGATCGACAAAGAGATTGACAGCCTTCAGAATTACCTGGAACTGGAACAATTGCGCTTTAATAAAAAATTTGATTTTGCCATTACAACAAGTCCGCTCATCGAGGACGATATGGCTTTACCGCCTTTATTGATCCAGCCGTTTGTCGAAAATGCCATTCTTCACGGCCTGGTGCCCAAACAGGGAAGCGGTAAAATTGAGATCAGTTTCAATGTAGAAAACAACCAGTTGGTCTGCAGCATTACCGATGACGGAATCGGTATTTCCAAATCGAAAGCCATGAAGGAAAATTCCGTGACCGCACACAAATCGATGGCTTTGGAGATCACCAAGAAAAGACTGGAAATGATGGAAGCCACAACATCACAGTCGGCACACGTAAGTATTTCCGACTTCCTGGATGAGAACAAAGAACCTTACGGGACCAGGGTGGTTATTTACCTGCCCATTCAATACACTTCAGACACTAAAATCAGAATCTAATGATAACAGCACTATTAATCGACGACGACAAACATTTACGAAAAGGCATGAAAAGCCTTTTGAACCGCTATGCTTCCGAAATTACTATAATCGGGGAAGCCGAAAGCGTAAAAACAGGCATTATCGCACTCGAAAAATACAAACCACAGGTTGTTTTCCTTGATATCCATCTGTCGGACGGTACCGGGTTTGACATCCTGGAACAGGTTGCCAAAACCAATGAAAAAACCACCTCCCATATTGTTTTTATTACCGCTCATGAGCAATATGCCTTAAAGGCTTTTAAATTCAGCGCGCTGGATTTCCTGCTAAAACCGGTTGATCCCGAAGAGCTTCAAAAAGCCGTGTTAAAGGTAAAAGACGCTATGGAGAAAAATACGTCTTTTGCCCATATTGATCTACTGCTGGAGAATATCCGCAAAAAAGTAGACAATTTTAAACGAATCGCGCTTTCGACCTCTACCGGCATTCATCTTTTCGACATCAGCGATATTATCCGCTGTGAAGCCCAGGACAATTATACCAAGTTTTATATCAAAGACCATAAAACGCTGCTCATTTCCAAAACACTGAAAGAGTATGAAGAACTGCTCACCCAGCATGGCTTTGAGCGCATTCATCAGTCGCATTTAATCAACCTTGCCTATCTGAAATCGTATATCAAAAATGACGGCGGCTATGTGATCATGTCCGACAACAGCAACCTGCCTATTGCACAACGCAAAAAAGAAAGGCTCCAGGAACTGATTAAATCATTCTAAATCAAATTCTAAGTCATAATCGTCGAATTCTTAATCATCCAAAATGAAACTGTAATAGCTCCTAATTTTGAGAAACAAACCAACCCCAATACATTTATGAAAAAAACTTTACTCTTTCTATTGCTATACTCCGGTATCGCATCTGCCCAGATTGTAACCATTCCGGATGCTAATTTTAAAAATAAGCTGATCGCATCGGGAATAGATACAAATAACGACGGGAATATCCAGCTAACGGAAGCTCAGGCCGTAACGAACTTAAATGTGACCAATGCGAACATTGCTTCTCTTACCGGTATCGCAGCATTCACCAATTTACAGACACTTAGCTGTTCTGCCAATAACCTGACAACCCTAGACATCAGCAGCTTAGCAAATCTGGTTAACCTGATTTGTTTTGACAACAATATTACAGCGATCACTGCGGTAGCTTCTCCTAATCTTAAAACGCTGTCCTGTTATAACAATGCCTTAACCAGTATTGATCTTTCGCTGTTTGTAAATTTAGAATTCCTGTCCATCAAACACAATCAGCTAACCGTTTTAAATACAACCGGCCTGACGGCACTGCGCCATCTGGATGCCGGCTTTAACAACATGACCACCATTACCGTTGCAGACAAGCCCAACCTGGTTACGCTTTATTTAGGTTATAATCAGCTGACTTCTGTTACCCTGACAAACCTTCCGCACGCTTATAAAATCAATGTTCAGGACAACCAGCTTACTTCCCTGGATCTGTCATCCTGCGCTTATGAGCCTTACCTGAATAATGTTTCGAATGCTTCGGTATATGATATTGGCTGTAATAATAATTTAGGGTTAATCTATATCAATTTAAAGAACGGCTTCCCGAATCCGCAAGTAGAACTGATGTCTTCCAATTTAGCCGATCTGCCGCAATATATCTGTACGGACGAAAACGACACTATTATTGCAAACAATACCTGGTACAATACCGATTCACAGTTTTCAACCTATTGTAATTTTACACCGGGCGGCAATTACAACACCATCACCGGAACATTAACATACGATGCCAATAATAATGGCTGTGATGCTAACGACGGCCTGTTCCAGAATATCAAAGTAAGTATTAATGACGGAACAACTTCCGGAGCTACTTTTAGCAATAGCAGCGGTAATTATACTTTTTATGTAACACAACCGAATCTGACACTGACACCTCAGTTTGATTCTCCTTATTTTACCGTTTCTCCTGCTGCAACAGCAACAGTAAACTTCCCGGTTAACAACAATTCCACTCAAACACAGGATTTCTGCATTACTGCCAATGGGGTACATCCGGACCTGGAAATCGTACTCAGCCCGGATAACGATGCCCGACCGGGATTTGACGCCTATTACAACCTGGTTTACAGAAATAAAGGAACCGAAATAGCATCCGGCACCATCAACCTGGCTTTTGACGATACTCTTATGGATTTTATGTACAGCAACCAGGCCGCCACACCAGCAACCGGTTCGCTATCCTGGAATTACACCAACCTGTTACCATTTGAAACACGCATTATAAAAATAGGATTTACCATTAATACTCCTACTGCCACGCCACCGGTTAACAGCGGTGATAGCCTTCCTTTTACAGTAACAATCAATCCGGTTACAGCCGATGATACTCCGGCAGACAATACTTTTGTATTGAACCAGCTGGTCGTGAATTCTTTTGATCCGAATGACAAAACCTGTCTGGAAGGCAATCGTATTGCCCTTACAAAAGTGGGCGATTACCTGCACTATAACATTCGTTTTGAAAATACCGGTTCTGCTTCCGCTATTAATGTAGTGGTAAAAGACATGATCGATTTAGACAAGTTGGATATTAATTCTTTACAGGTACTGTACAACTCCCATCCGGTTAACACACAAATCAGAGGCAATAAGGTAGAATTCATTTTTGAGAACATCAACCTTTCTTCTGCCAATCTGTATCCGGAAGGAGCACATGGAAATATCCTTTTCAAGATAAGATCCAAAAACAACCTGGTTATAGGGGATGTGATTACCAATGAAGCCGCTATCTATTTTGACTACAACCACCCTATCAACACGGATGAAGCCCGAACAGTGGTTGAAAATCTTTTAGGAGGTCAGGATTTCACTATCGATAAAAGCATCAGTATTTTTCCAAATCCTGCCAGCGATATCCTGAATATCAAAGCAGACAACACTATTAAATCCATCCTATTGTATGACCTGCAGGGAAGACTTTTAATGACCAGTCTTCACAATGCAACAGAAACGTATTTAAACATCACTGATAAATCTTCCGGAATATACCTCATTAAAGTTATCTCCGAATCCGGAAGCAAAATCGAAAAAATTGTGAAGCAATAAAGTGTGTTAATTACGGTTAATTAAGTGTGACAAAAGCGCCAATCCTGAGGATTGGCGCTTTTATTATAGGACCAGTAGTCCGAAGTCCCGAAGCGTATTGATTGGCTTGGAGTACCAGAAGAGTTCGAAATCTTCCTTATCCGAGTTTTCATAATCACTTTTCACTTCGTTAAACGTAAATACTTTGGTATTCGCTACCGAAATTTTAGGCAGCAGCTCTTTGAGCCAGTCGGCTTCTTCTTTATTTACCTGTATTGTAAAGCTTTCTTTTTTATCGTGAAAAGTCAGGCTTGCCATTTCAAACTGTCGTCCTTTTTTGTTTTTTGTAAAATAGGAAACTGCCGGCTTCCCTCCTGTCCATACAATCTTGGCGCTGGATTTTACGGTAAAGTTATCCTCATCCTGCAATGCATTGTAGATATAATCGTGGGGAACTTTCGTTCGCGGTATTTTAAATTCAAACCAGTCCTGCAACGGGTAATCAAAACAAATCCCATGCATATAATTGAACAGGGATTTTTTCAGTCCGAAACTAAACCGGTCGTGATCGGTGCCGGTTGTATCGATATGTACAATATCGTTATTGGCAAAAGAACCGATGGTATCCGTTTCTTTCTGTACGCCAAATTTTTCAGGATACATTCCAACCGGGCTATGGGCCGTCATTGCAAACTGATGCCAGAATCCGGATTGCAGGATTCCCAATTCAAACAATTGGCGCACCATTTCCAGGCTGTCTATTGTTTCCTGCGCTGTTTGCGTCGGGAAACCATACATCAGGTAAGCATGTACCATGATACCGGCTTCGGTAAAATTGCGGTTCACTCTTGCCACCTGCGCTACGGTTACTCCTTTCTGGATCAGTTCCAGCAAACGGTCCGAAGCAACTTCCAGTCCGCCGGAAACGGCAATACAGCCGGAAGCTTTTAGCAGCAGGCAAAGGTCTTTGGTAAAACTTTTTTCAAACCGGATATTCGTCCACCAGGTAACTGCCAGTTTTCGTTTCAGGATTTCCAGGGCTACCGCTCGCATTAATGCCGGCGGTGCGGCTTCGTCTACAAAGTGAAACCCGTTCTGTCCTGTTTGCGCCATCAGTTCCTCCATTCTGTCAACCAGCATTTTGGCGGCAATTGGTTCGTAAACCTTTATATAGTCTAATGATATGTCACAGAAAGTACATTTCCCCCAGTAGCAGCCGTGCGCCATCGTCAGCTTATTCCAGCGTCCGTCACTCCACATACGGTGCATCGGGTTCACGATTTCAATAACCGAAATGTATTTATCAAGCAGTAAATCGCTGTAATCCGGTGTTCCTACTTCGGATTGTTTATAATCCCGGCAGGCAGGATTATTGATATAGGTTACTTCCCCTTCCGATAAGACAAACGTCCGTTTCAGGGCTTCTTTCGGCAATTTGCCTTCCACATAAGCGATCATGTTTTCCACCGGCGCTTCTCCGTCATCCAATGTTATAAAGTCAAAGAATTCCATCACCCGCGTATCTGTAAGGGAGCGCAATTCCGTATTGGGAAAACCGCCGCCCATGGCGACCTTGATTTCCGGATGGTGCTTTTTGATCCATTGTGCGCAACGAAAAGCGCTGTACAGATTTCCGGGAAACGGCACAGAGAAAGCCACTATTTCCGGCTGAATCTCCTGTAGTCTTTCCTCCAGAAGCTGTAAGGTGATCTGATCGATATAGGTGTATTCCTGCTGAAGCGTGGCATGCAGTTCGTCAAAAGAATTGGCGGAACGGCCTAAGCGTTCAGCATAACGGCTAAAGCCAAAATGCGGATCGATACATTCCACTATCAAATCTGAAATATCTTCCAGATAGAGCGTTGCCAGGTGCTTCCCTTTGTCCTGTGTTCCCATCGTACCAAAAGCCCAGTCCAGTTCTTCCAGCTGTGCAAAGCGGGACGCTTCCGGAAGGAAATCTTCCTGGCAGATCAAATGGGATAAAGTTGGATTTTTCCCTTGCAGGAATAAGATAACCGGATCAATCGTCTTGATATATTCGTCCTGTAGAGCAATAATACGCTGACTGTTTTCAGAATATTGCTGGGCTTTGCCTTCAATTTCGACAAACAGGCGGATAAGTCCTTCTTTGGAAAACAATTTCAGGATCACTTCGATACCCAAATCCGCCTGGAAAGAGGAGATATTTTTGGTATTCAGAAAACCTTTCACATAAGCCGTTCCCGGATAGGGTGTGTTGAGCTGTGTAAAAGGCGGTGTGATTAGGAAAATTGTTGTCGGCATCTTTACGTTACTTCATTGAGACTGCAAAAGTATCACATTTTTAAAAATAAATCAGCTTTATCAACGATACATCAGCGGCTGCTTATAATGCCACCGTTTCTATAGCGTTTAGTTTGTCGACATACAAAACCGTTTCCTGATTTTCATGATCGCCGGAAAACATTGACAGGAATTTCGCGCCATAGACGATCTCCTTAAAAGTATAAGATGTCCGTTTAACAACCGTAGTACTGAACATATCGTCGAAAACCTTGATAAAAACCAGTATTTCACCCTGTTGTTTTTCAAAGTCTTCCTTACTAAAAGCCGCCAGCGGACTGCTCTCCGTGATAGGGTGCACCAGAGTCCAGCTCAGCGTCAGCATATTGATCTTATCCAGTTCCAAATCCAGCGTAAAGAATTTATTTACTTTCTTTCCGTCTTCTTCAAAATTCAGCCCTAACGTAACTTTTGCTTCCGCTTCCATCAGGTTGGTATTTTTATAAGGTGTTAGCCGGATCATTAAGGCTTTGGAGTCTTTATAGGGAGCAATTACCGCAATATCCGAAAAACGGACCAGTGCTTTCGGCTTACTGAATCTTCCGTAAAACAAGCCGGTCGCTATGGCAAAGCTCAGCAATCCGAACAGCGCTTCCACGGAAGCGACAAAACTGGAGGCAAATCCGGTCGGACTGATGTGTCCGTAGCCCACAGTCGTAAAAGTCTGTGCACTGAAAAAGAATGCCTGACCGAATTGATTGAGCGGTGTGACGGCATTGATACCCTGCAGGTGTTCCACCCCGATGCCATAGTAAATACAGGCAAAAAGAAAATTAACCGCCAGGTAAAAGGCAAAAATGATAAACATGAATTTCCAGCGCTTCACTTCGATCATTGCATGGTACCAGCTTATTTTTTCCGCCCGTCCGATACCGACTTTCCTCACATTCGCATTTCCGTTTTTATTTACAAAACGCCCGGCATAACCGGAGGCATTCACTCCAAAGCCGGTGTTCTCATCCGCTTTAGCCCTGGAATTTATTTTCTTTAGAAAAGCCATAAGGTATATTTTAAGTAAAGCTAAAAAAAATCCGATTTCAAAATATTTTAAAAGACATGATATTTTTTTTATACATTTAATGTAAACACCTCTAAATATGAAAAATATTACATTGTCTGTTCAACCATTTGGAAATTCAAAATACAGATTAGGAATCAAATTAGACGATTCAAGAACCTATTTTGTCAAAAGACATAGAGAAGTGATTCTAAAAATTGAAGACCAAACAATTAACACAAAAACTACTTGTGGTCCTCCTTTAAACAAAGGTTTTGACTTGAGTGAAACTGCAATTCATCAGTGGATTATAGATAATTCATTTCATAAATACATCCCCAGAAAGCCAACTAAATTAATTTTTAAATTAGATATCAATAATGGTTTAATTACTCTAACTTATCTAAATAAAGAATAAAAAAAGTCCCGATAAATCGGGACTCTTCAAATATATATTGTCGTATTATTTACTTAAATACATTTTTCTTCTGGAGTACAATTCGTAGAACTGATCGTCTTTCAGGTCATCGATAAACAAGATGCTTTCTCCTGTGGATTTCATTTCCGGTCCTAAAGCTTTGTTTACATTTTTGAATTTGCTGAAAGAGAATACCGGCTGCTTGATGGCATATCCTTTTAACTGCGGGTTAAAGGTAAAGTCGGTTACTTTCTTTTCACCCAGCATTACTTTTGTCGCATAATTTACATACGGCTCCCCATACGCTTTAGCGATAAAAGGAACGGTACGGGACGCTCTCGGGTTTGCTTCAATGATGTATACGGTATCGTCTTTAATAGCGAACTGTATGTTGATCAGACCTACTGTTTTTAGTGCCAGGGCAATTTTGTGGGTATGGTCTTTGATTTGCTGCATCACAAACTCTCCTAAGTTAAAAGGCGGCAATGTCGCATTACTGTCTCCCGAGTGGATTCCGCATGGCTCGATATGCTCCATGATTCCGATGATGTACACGTTTTCTCCGTCGCAGATAGCATCTGCTTCCGCTTCAATAGCTCCGTCAAGATAATGGTCTAACAACAGTTTATTATTTGGAATTTTGCGTAGTAAATCCACCACGTGCTCTTCCAGTTCTTCTTTGTTGATAACGATCTTCATTCCTTGTCCTCCCAATACGTAAGATGGTCTTACCAATAACGGGAAGTCTAATTTATCGGCTAATTTTGATGCTTCGTCTGCACTTTCTGCTACTCCAAATTGCGGGAAAGGAATTTTTAATTCTTCCAGTAATTCCGAGAAACGTCCTCTGTCCTCAGCCAGATCCAGTGCATCAAAACTGGTTCCGATTATTTTTACGCCGTATTTAGACAGTTTTTCAGCCAATTTCAAGGCTGTCTGCCCGCCTAACTGTACGATCACTCCTTCCGGTTTTTCATGGCGGATAATGTCGTAGATATGTTCCCAGAAAACCGGTTCGAAGTACAGTTTATCGGCCGTATCAAAATCGGTTGAAACCGTTTCAGGATTACAGTTAATCATGATGGTTTCATAACCGCATTCTGCTGCTGCCAATACACCGTGTACACAGGAATAATCGAATTCGATCCCCTGTCCGATGCGGTTTGGTCCCGAGCCCAGTACAATTACTTTCTTTTTGTCGGTTACAATACTTTCATTGTCTACATAACGGGTTCCGTCTGCTTTTTCAATTTCTGCCTCAAATGTAGAGTAGTAATACGGTGTTTTTGCCTTAAACTCGGCCGCACAGGTATCTACCAGTTTGTACACACGTTTTACGCCCAAATCCTCACGAAGTCTGTAAATCTGACTTTCCAGACAGCCTAACATGTGTGCGATCTGTCTGTCGGCAAATCCTTTTTGTTTTGCTTCCAGCAACAGTTCTTTGGATAAGGTATCGATATTGTATTTTGAAATTTCTTTTTCTAAAGCATACAGTTCTTCATATTGTTTTAAGAACCACATGTCAATTTTGGTAATCTCATGAATTCTGCTCAATGGAATTCCCATTGCAATCGCATCATAAATTACGAATACACGATCCCAGCTGGCGTGCGTCAGCTTATCAATGATCTGGTCGTAATTGGTATATCCTTTTCCGTCTGCACCCAATCCGTTGCGTTTGATCTCCAACGATTGTGTTGCTTTGTGCAATGCTTCCTGGAAAGAACGCCCGATTCCCATTACTTCCCCTACGGATTTCATCTGCAATCCTAAGGTTCTGTCGGCTCCTTCAAATTTATCAAAGTTCCAACGCGGTATTTTTACAATTACATAATCTAATGTAGGCTCAAATAAGGCCGATGTTGATTTTGTAATCTGATTTTCCAATTCATCCAATGAATATCCCAATGCCAGCTTGGTTGCAATTTTAGCGATCGGATAACCGGTTGCTTTTGAAGCCAATGCCGAAGAACGGGACACACGCGGGTTAATTTCAATGGCAACGATATCTTCCTTTTCATCCGGAGAAACGGCAAACTGCACATTACATCCTCCTGCAAAGTTTCCGATGCTGCGCATCATCAAAATTGCCATGTCACGCATTCTCTGGAACGTTCTGTCTGATAAGGTCATTGCCGGAGCAACGGTAATACTGTCGCCGGTGTGGATACCCATCGGGTCCATATTTTCGATCGTACAGATAATTACGACGTTGTCGTTTTTATCCCGTAACAATTCCAATTCATATTCTTTCCATCCCAAAAGTGCTTTATCAATCAACACTTCGTGGATAGGTGACGCTTCCAGTCCTCTTGTCAGCAAATCGTCGAAATCCTCTTTTTTATGTACAAAAGCGGCTCCGGTTCCTCCTAAGGTAAAGGACGGACGGATTACCAGCGGAAAGCCGAATTCCTGAGCAATTTCTTTTCCTTTAAGGAATGAGTTTGCTGTTTTTGCCGGCGCTACCGGAATTTCAATTTTTTCTAAAAGCTGTTTGAACTGCTCTCTGTCCTCTGTAACATTAATGGCATTGACATCAACACCAATCAATTTTACATTAAAATCCTGCCAAATTCCTTTTTCGTCTGCTTCCAGACATAAGTTCAACGCTGTCTGTCCACCCATAGTCGGTAAAACAGCATCGATCTGCGGATGCGCTTTAAGGATTTCTATTATTGATTTTGTAGTTAGTGGTTTTAAATAAATATGGTCCGCCATGGAAGGATCCGTCATGATCGTTGCCGGATTTGAGTTAATCAAAATAACTTCAATTCCCTCTTCACGAAGCGATCGCGCCGATTGTGATCCGGAATAGTCAAACTCGCAGGCCTGACCGATAACGATAGGTCCTGAACCAATAATTAAAACCGATTTTATTGAATTGTCTTTAGGCATTGTGTTGTGTTGTATGTAGTTGTATTTATTTTTAACGAAAAGATATAAAAAAAGGCGTTACCATGAATTAGTAACACCTTTATTAACGATTTTAATAAATCATTATTTTTTATGTCTTGGCTCAGAAGAAACCGTTAACTTATGTCTTCCTTTAGCTCTTCTACGCGCTAATACTTTTCTTCCGTTAGCAGAAGCCATTCTTTCCATGAAACCGTGTTTGTTTCTTCTTTTTCTTTTTGATGGTTGAAACGTTCTCTTACTCATTGCTTTTTATCTTTAAATCGTGTTTTTAAAATAACAGGTCAGCTTTGAAAATTCTGTCGCTTCAAAACCGAGTGCAAATATACAAAGACTTTTATTTCTGACAAGTGCTTTTAAAAAAATATTTTAAATTCCTTTTGATAATATTATCTTTTAAGCAATTCTGCCTGCTATATCAAGGTTTTTTAACCTTCTTTGAACAAACTTATTTCGCCTGCTCATTTCATTTTATTACATTTGCAAACCTAAATACAAAAATACTATGTTTCACAGAAATATCAAACTAATCTTAGCTGCATTAATCATTGCATTAGGAATCTGGCAATTCACCGAAAACAATATTGGAAACGGTATCTTTTTAATACTTTTTTCCTCCATCTTTATTTTACTATATTTCAAAAACGAATTCATATTATTAGCCTTTTTAAAACTTAGAAAACAGGATTTTCCAGGAGCACAAAAATGGCTTTCCTATATTAAAAACCCGGAAACTGCTTTAATTAAAAAACAACAGGGGTATTACAATTATTTACACGGATTAATGGTTTCGCAGACAAATTTATCGGCGGCTGAAAAGTATTTCAAAAAAGCGATTGAATTAGGTTTAAACATGGATCAGGATTTAGCTTTAGCGAAATTAAACCTTGCCGGAATTGCAATGACCAGAAGACGAAAACTGGAAGCAACCAATCTTCTTAACGAGGCTAAAAAACTGGACAAACAGAACATGCTGAAAGACCAGATTAAAATGATGAAAGATCAGATGAAAAAAATGTAATAACATTTTGATTATCAAAAATATAAAACGCCTTTTCGGGCGTTTTTTTTATGCCCGGCACGCAACCAAACGGTTTTAGGAACATCTTATAGTCAGATACGTTTATTTACGGCAAAAAATGCCTAACTTTACTACTTAAAGCGTTGGTTATGAATAAATTTTACGTAACAAACATAGCTTTACTTCTTCTATCTTCTACAGTTCCTGCTCAAGATAACGGCACTATTTTGTTTTCGTATACCCTGCACAAAAACATCCGGCTGTATTCTAAAAAATCTGATTTAGCCTATACCAAAGGTGATATTGACCGGGGTACTTTTCTTTTTGATTCTCTGGTTAAGAACCAATTAACCGGAACAACATTCGACAATTTCAGCTTTAAGCGCCTCAAAAAAAGCCGCCTGTACTTAAACAGCATTAAAAAACCTGTATTCCTGATTACGTATGCATCGTGGTGTGTTCCGTCTAAAGGAGAAATTCCGGCCTTAAACAAACTGGCACAGCGATACGGAAAAGACATCCAGTTTATTGTGCTGTACTGGGACCGTAAAAACAATATTAAGAAGATTGCCAAAAAATTCAACAGCCGCATTGAAGTGTGCTATGCCCACGAAACCTATAACAAGGATGCTTACCTGGTATCTACCCTGAAACATACTTTAGGTTTTCCTACATCTTATTTTCTGGATGAGAATTTAAAAGTAGTCAATATCAAGCGCGGCGGTGCCATCCTTACCGAAAAAGCAACCTTTACCAAAGCGCTTGATTTAAACTACAGAACATTCCAGGAAGGACTGAGCTGCCTGCTCATTAATGTCGATTCCCATTCCCAAAGACTGGCTAAGCACTAACGCTTATAGCCTTCCAAAGGGATATCAATGATATATTTTTTATTCGGAGCTACGACCAGTTTTTTATCGCGAAGCCACGGATTGTGAATTTTCAGGATCTTATAATTAATGCCCTGCTCTATCGCAAACAAAGCCAGGTCATCAATAGTAGCCATCACCTCAACCTTTTTTACCGGTATTTGCTGATACAATACCTCTTTAGGCAAATCATAGCCGTATTTCACCTGGTTCTTCATGATTTCTTTCAGGGCTAAAATCCTGAAAACATAACGGGATGTTTCATCATTTAAAAGCAAATCGTAATAATCCGTTACTTTCTGACTCTCGATCTGCTTGTTCACGCCGTTCATACCGCCGTTATAGGAAGCCGCAGCCAGCGTCCAGTTACCGAATTTATCTTTAGCCGAAAGCAGGTATTTACAAGCCGCTTCCGTTGATTTTTCCAGATGGTAACGTTCGTCTACATATTCGTTCACTTCCATTCCTTTTTCTTTGGCGGTTTCCGGCATAAACTGCCATACGCCACGCGCTCCCGCAGAAGAAACGGCATTTACCAGTCCGCTTTCAATAACCGCCAGGTATTTAAAATCATCAGGAACACCATACTGTTTCAGTATCGGCTCAATTACCGGAAAAGCCCTGTTGGCTCTTTTAATCACCAAAGCTGTTGTTGCATGCAGGTTCACATTTACCAGCAATTCCCTGTCCAGTCTTTCTTTTACATCCGAAAGCGACATCGGCACCTGTTCGCCGGCAAAGTCAATATTAGCCGGTAAATACACATGGTTCTTTACATCTACTTCCGTTCCGGTTCCGGTGGAGGTCCAGTGGATTAAAACACCACTGGTTATTATTACTGCTGCTACTATAGCCGTTCTTTTGATTCTGTTCATTTTGCTTTTTTATTTTTTTACATTTCCCTCTACAATCAGAGAAGGTAAATTACTGTTTAACCACCTGAATTTATTCAGTATCATCACATGTGTTCCGCCTTTAATAACAATAGCATCCTGTATGTTTTTTATCGGAAACACCTCGTCGGCATCACCGTGAATGTGAATCACCGTTGTGTCACACTCTGTCCGGCTCCAGGTAACCACCTGTTCCAATGCCCAGTCCAGATAGCGTTTATCCCTCATGGACAAAAACTTTTCGTAAAGCTTTATCCGGCCTTTTGCCGTTTCGCCAAAAGCATATTTTGCCAGTACTTCAATATTCCCGAACAAACTCGTCGGAACCAGTTTGTAAGCTCTGGTTGTTTTTGCAAGTTTGATACGTTTCGGAAATTCAATCTTTGTTTTAACACTGGATATAATGATCGTTCGTCTAACCGGAATTATTTTCGCTATTTCCTGCACCAGTATCCCGCCAAAGGAAACACCCACCAAAACAGGCTGCGCTTCCGTTATTTTTTCAGCCATCCGTTTCGCATAGGATTGCAGGCTTTCTTTAGGCTCCGGCAAAAACCATTCCAGTAAATGCACTTCAAACTGATCTTCCGGTAATTGGATATGTTCAAATATAGATGGATTGGCGGCCAATCCGGGCATAAAATAAACAGGTATTTTACTCATTATCTGATGTTTTAACGCTTTACTAACGCAAATTCTGATGATTTTTTCCGAATTTTGCATAAAAATAATTCATTCCGAATGATTTTACAATCTCATTTCGCTTTAAATTATTATCAATTTATTTCTTCGATATGAATACACTACATTATGGAAATTAAAGACAACGAATTATTAAGACAATTCGAGAATCACACCGAAACCGGGCTATTAGCCGTTGAATATGCTATTCAAGAACGAAAATTATTTTTAACCAAACTCAATCATGCCGAAAATCAGGATCCCGAATCCATCAATGAGTTTTTAAAAAGCGTTATGTCCATTGCCGAAGAGAGAAAACTTCGTGTCGTACCCACACATCCCAAGATTACTTCTTTTTTTAGAAAAAATCCGGTTTACAAGGAATTGCTTCCGCCGGGAATTAAAATATAAAACATTAAAAAAGCTCGTGTTGATCACGAGCTTTTCTTTTATCTTAAAAACCGGGTTTTATACCGGGACATTCCGGAATTCCATACGAACCATTCCGTCTTCGTCAATTTTAGTTAAGTGTATATCGTGCAGCGTATTAACCAGTTCCGGATTCCATGGCGTTTTCACCTTTACATAGTTTTCTGTAAATCCATGGATATAGCCTTCTTTATTTTCTCCTTCAAACAACACGGTACGGTTGGTTCCCAGCTGGCTTTCATAGAACGCTCTTCTTTTTTTAACCGATAGTCCTCTCAGCATTTTACTTCTTTTGCTTCGCACATTCATCGGCACCACATCTTCCATCATCACCGCTTCGGTATTATCCCTTTCCGAATATGTAAACACGTGCAGGTAAGAAATATCCATTTCATTCAGGAAGTTATAGGTTTCCAGGAAAAGCTCATCTGTTTCGCCCGGAAAACCAACAATAACATCCACCCCGATACAGGCATGCGGCATCACTTCCCGGATTTTAGCAACCCGGTCCTTATACAATTCCCGCAGGTATCTTCGTTTCATTTTTTTCAATATCGTATTGCTTCCGGACTGTAACGGAATGTGAAAATGCGGCACAAAAGTTCTGCTTTTCGACACAAAATCAATCGTTTCATTTTTCAGCAGGTTCGGCTCGATAGACGAAATACGCAAACGTTCAATTCCCGCTACTTCATCCAGTGCCTGCACCAATTCGTAAAAAGTATGTTCGTGTTTTTTATTCCCAAACTCTCCTTTTCCGTAATCCCCGATGTTAACACCGGTAAGCACAATCTCTTTAATGCCCTGTTCCGATATTTCTTTGGCGTTTTTCAACACATTATCCATCGTATCGCTACGGGAAATCCCTCTTGCCAAAGGAATCGTACAATAGGTACATTTATAATCACAACCATCCTGAACTTTCAGGAAAGCACGCGTTCTGTCGCCAATAGAATAACTGCCCACATAAAAATCGGCATCTTCAATCTCACAGGAATGCACTTCCCCCATGTCGTTTTTGGACAGGTCGTTGATATAATCGGTAATCTTAAATTTTTCGGTGGCACCCAAAACCAGATCCACTCCATCCACCGCAACCAGCTCTTCCGGTTTTAGCTGGGCATAACAACCCACAGCCGCCACAAAAGCTTTATCGTTATTCTTAAGTGCTTTTTTTACAATCTGCTTGAACTGCTTGTCTGCATTCTCTGTTACCGAACAGGTGTTAATCACATAAATGTCGGCAATATCCTCAAAATCCACACGATCGAAGCCTTCGTCCTGAAAACTGCGCGCAATTGTTGATGTCTCTGAAAAATTCAGTTTACATCCCAACGTATAAAAAGCAACTTTTTTTCTGTTTTCCATAATGATAAGCTACTTATGAAGTAGTAACTTTAGTTATATTTACATCTTTTTAAAAAAGAGTTTGCAAATTTACATACAAATTTCGGTTTGGTAAAATCCATAAGGACATTTGTATGACTAATTCACAACATATTAAGACTTTACAAGAACAGCACTGTATTTTTTATTTAATGAAATCAATAATCTTTTACATATCAACATTTTGCCTTTCCCTTTTCCTTGTTTCCTGCGGAAAAAACAGCACCGAAGGAAAAGAACATCTGGTTTTCCGGTATAACGAAAGTGCAAATGTGAGCTCCCTTGATCCGGCTTTTGCCAAAAGCCAGGCAATCATCTGGCCTTGTAATTTGCTTTTTAACGGATTGGTGCAACTGGACGACAGTTTGCACATTCAACCTGACCTTGCCAAAAAATGGATGATTTCCAATGATGGAAAAACCTATATATTTACCCTGCGAAACGATATTTACTTTCATAAAAACAGTCTTTTCGGAAAAGACAGCACCCGCACCGTTAAGGCTTCCGATTTTGAATACAGCCTGAAACGACTGCTGGATGAAAAAGTAGCCTCACCCGGCGGATGGATCTTGCAAACGGTGGAAAGTATGCAGGCAAAAAACGACAGTATTTTCGAAATCCGGTTAAAAAAACCGTTTCCTGCTTTCTTAGGTTTATTATCGATGAAATATGCATCAGTAGTTCCGAAAGAGATAGTTGACACACCGGGTTATGATTTCCGGGCAAAACCGGTTGGCACCGGACCTTTCCGGTTAAAACTCTGGGAAGAAAACGTAAAATTGGTACTGCGCAAAAACCCGCTGTATTTTGAAAAAGATGAAAAAGGCGTATCGCTTCCGTACCTCGAAGCCGTAGCGGTCACTTTCCTGCCGGACAAACAAAGCGGCTTTTTACAGTTTGTCCAGGGAAAACTGGATTTTGTTTCCGGTCTGGATCCTTCCTATAAAGACGAGATCCTCACCCAGGACGGCACTTTACAGCCCAAATATAAAAATGATGTCAACCTGATTACCGGTGCCTACCTGAACACCGAATACCTTGGCTTCCGAATGGACGGAACCGACAAAACAATTCTGGACAAACGCATCCGCCAGGCGATGAATTACGGTTTTGACCGTAAAAAGATGATCCTTTACCTCCGAAACGGCATGGGTACGCCGGCAACCAGCGGAATCATTCCGGCCGGATTACCGGGTTATAACCATCAGCAAGGATACGATTACAATCCTGCAAAAGCAAAACAGCTGATCTCGGAATACAGGAAGGCGACCGGAAATACCAAACCGACCGTTTTTTTAACGACCAATGCGTCTTATATTGACATTACCGAATACCTGCAGCGGGAATGGCAGAAAATCGGGCTGGACGTCCAGGTCGATGTCACGCCGCCGGCAACATTGCGCCAGGCGATTGCCACCGGAAAAGTTAGCTTTTTCCGCGCCAGCTGGATAGCCGATTATCCGGATGCCGAAAATTACCTTTCCCTGTTTTACAGTAAAAACTTTGCCCCGAACGGCCCGAATTATACCCATTTTAAAAATGAGGCATACGATGCGCTTTACGAGCAGGCTTTTTTAGAAACCGACAACGAAAAGCGCTATGCTTTATACCAGAAAATGGATGCCATCATTATTAATGAAGCGCCCATCATTCCTTTATTCTATGACAGGGTAGCCCGTTTTACGCGCAAAAACGTACAAAACTTAGGAATTAATCCTTTAAATTTATTACAGCTGAAAAGAGTAAAAAAGCTACCGCCGGACAATTCCTAATTCTTTCCGAAATTCCGGATTAGATTGCCTCCATTTATTTAATTTTTATAAGCAAAAGGATGAAAATTCTAATAATAGAAGATGAAAAAGGGCTTCGAGAAGTCATACAGCAATCGCTCGAAAAAGAGAAGTTTATTGTTGAAACTGCGGCGACATTTAACGACGGACTGGACAAACTGGGCAGTTACGATTACGACTGTGTTGTGGTGGACATCATGCTTCCGGACGGCAACGGTCTTGATTTAATTTCGGAAATCAAGGCAATTCATAAAAAAGAGGCTATCATTATCATTTCGGCCAAAGATGCGGTAGACGATAAAGTAAAAGGGCTGGACATTGGCGCCGACGACTACCTGAGCAAACCTTTTCACCTGGCAGAATTACACGCGCGTATCAAATCGGCGATACGCAGAAAAAGCCATAACGGCGATACGCTGCTGCGCTGGAACAACATTTCCCTATCACCGGAGCAACGCCTGGTAAAGGTAGACAACGAAGAGCTAACGCTAAACCGGAAAGAATTTGACCTTTTGTATTATTTTATCATCAATCCGAACCGCCTGATCAACAAAACCGCCCTGGCGGAATATGTATGGGGTGATTATATCGACCAGGCAGACAATCTGGATTTTGTGTATTCCCAGATCAAAAACCTGCGTAAAAAATTAAAAGATGCCGCTGCCGAGATAGACATACAGGCTGTTTACGGCATCGGTTACAGAATGAGCTAAACATGAAACTTCAGGTCTATACATTACGCTATCTGCTCATTGCCTTACTGGGTGTTATCGCACTTTGGGCAAGCCTTTTCTATATGGTTATCCTGGAAGAAGTGTATGACAATATAGACGACGGCCTGAAAAACTCCAAGCTGCTGATTATCCGGAAAGTGAATGAAAACCCGAAGTTTTTAACGAATTACGAATCGGAAATCAACCAGTTCACGATAAAACCGCTGCCCAAAGACAATTACCCGGTTTACAATGACGACGACGATGACGATCCTAACGATGTGTTTGTAAATTCCCATCAGTATATGGAATATGACGACGATTACGAACCGGTACGCCTTTTAAAAACAATGTTCATTGCTGCCGACGGCAATCCGTATGCGCTCACCATCAGCGCTTCCATGGTGGAAGAGGATGAATTGCTCGAAGACCTGATGGCAGCGCTGATCGCTTTGTATATCATGCTGGTCGTGAGCATCATCGTTATTAATTATTTTATTTTAAAAAGAGTATGGAAATCCTTTCATGCGTTACTGGAAAAGCTTCGAAATTTCAAACTGGGAACCGGAACCGCTTTTACGGCACCACATTCCCCTATTGACGAATTTAAAGTACTTGGCAAGGAACTGGAAGGACTGTTACAGCGAAATGAAGCCACCTATGCGAGCCAGAAACAATTTATAGAAAATGCTTCTCACGAATTACAGACTCCGCTGGCGATCAGCATCAACCGCCTGGAATTGTATGCCGAGAACAATCTTTTAACGGAAGCCCAGATGGACGATATCGGAAAAATAACCGACACGCTTTCCCGTCTGGTCAAACTGAACAAATCGCTGCTGATGCTTTCCAAGATTGAAAACAAACAGTTTCCGGATGAAGAACGCATTGATTTTAATGATCTGACGGCTAAAATTGTATCCGATTTTGAGGATTTTGCCGATTTCAAACAGGTAACCATCAGCATCACCCAACAGGAACCGTTGCTTTTCACCATGAATAAAGGACTGGCTGTAACCTTACTCAGCAATCTTATCAAAAATGCCATCCTGCACAATCACACCAACGGTACTGTAGCCATTTCGCTTTCCCAGAACCAGCTGAGTATCCGGAATTCGGGCACAGAAAAGGCACTGGATGCCAATTTTATTTTTAACCGGTTTTCCAGACACAGCACAAACGAGCATTCCACCGGCTTGGGCTTAGCCATCGTAAAATCAATTATTTCGACCTATAATCTAAAAATTTGTTATAAATTTGAAGAAGGACATCTTTTTACCATTACGTTCCCCTAAATAAATAAAAAAACATTTTTCCGGTTTTTCCCAATTGTTTCCTAATTCCGATTGTAATCTTGTATCAAATATTAAAATCAATCAAATATGAAAACATTATCAAATTTCCGTTTTGCAAGCCTTATTATTTTATTTACGCTTTTTACAGGAGTAACAGCAAATGCTCAAAAATCGAACATCACACTGTCTCAGTTACCGGCTACCGCACAGGATTTCCTGAAGAAACATTTTCCGAAGCAAACGCCTAATTATATTTTAAAAGACGAAGAAACGTTCTCTTTGGATTATAAAGTACAGCTTGCTGATGGTACCGAAATCGAGTTTGACCGAAAAGGCAACTGGGAAGAAATTGACGGAAACGAAAGACCTATCCCAAACACTGTAGTACCTGCTACGATTGTAACGTATATCCAGAAAAACTACAAAGGGGCTTCGATTGTAAAAATCGACAAAGGTACCTGGGA
This sequence comes from Flavobacterium inviolabile, assembly GCF_013389455.1. NCBI lineage: Bacteria > Pseudomonadati > Bacteroidota > Flavobacteriia > Flavobacteriales > Flavobacteriaceae > Flavobacterium > Flavobacterium inviolabile. The sequence continues at coordinate 3,853,743 of NZ_CP058278.1, forward strand.
TTATGAAGTGGATCTGGACAACGGTCTTGAATTGAAATTCAACAAAAGCGGTGAATTCCTTAGAATTGATAAATAATAACCGCTTCCTATAAAAAAAGCCTCATCAAAAGATGAGGCTTTTTTTATGACCCGGATTTATCGTTTGGGTGCCAGCATGTTTTCCGGATTTAAAATATCATCCAGCTGTTCTTTGGAAAGGATGTTGTGTTCCAAAACCAGATTATACACGCTTTTACCAGATTCTAAAGCTTCTTTGGCAATCTTGGTACTGTTTTTATACCCGATATACGGATTTAATGCGGTTACTATACCAATGCTGTGCAGTACCATTTCGCGGCAATGCTCCACATTTGCCGTAATACCGTCAATACATTTAAGACGCAGTGTGTCCATACCGTTCGCCAGTAAAGCCATCGATTCCATAATGGCATAGGTTAACACCGGCTCCATAACATTCAGCTGTAGCTGACCCGCTTCGGCAGCCATCGTTACCGTCAGGTCGTTCCCGATAACACGGTAACAAACCTGGTTCATCACTTCCGGAATTACCGGATTTACTTTCCCCGGCATAATGGACGAACCCGGCTGCATGGGTGGCAGGTTGATCTCATTAAATCCGCAGCGCGGTCCGGAAGACAGCAAGCGCAAATCGTTACAGATTTTAGAAATTTTAATGGCCATTCTTTTCAATGCCGAAGAATAGATCACATACGAACCGGTATCCGGTGTGGCTTCAATAAGGTTAGGCGCCGAAACAAACGGATGCCCGGAAACTTTCGCCAGGTTCTCCGCACAAAGCTCGGCATATCCCGGAACGGCATTCAATCCGGTTCCAATGGCTGTCGCTCCCATATTGATCTCAAAAAACAACGCCGAATTTTGGTTTAACCGGGCAATTTCCTCTTCCAGGTTTGCCGCAAACGCTTCAAATTCCTGCCCTAAGGTCATTGGAACCGCATCCTGTAACTGGGTTCTTCCCATTTTTAATACCGTTTTGAACTCCTCTCCTTTTTTACGGAAAGCGGCAATCAGTAATTTTAAATGTTCAATTAACTGGATATTGGCATTTATCGTGGCTAATTTTATCGATGTCGGATACGCATCATTGGTTGATTGCGAAAGGTTAACATGATCATTTGGGGAACAGTACTGGTATTCGCCTTTCTGGTGCCCCAACAGCTCCAAAGCCCTGTTGGCAATCACTTCGTTAATATTCATATTTGTCGATGTTCCGGCACCACCCTGAATCATGTCGATTGGAAATTCCTTGTCGAACTTCCCGTCTATCACTTCTTTGGCAGCCTTAACAATCGCCTCTTTTAATTTCTCTTCCAATAGTCCCAATGTAAAATTGGTTTCGGCAGCAGCCCATTTCACATAAGCCAGTCCTTTTATAAATTCCGGAAACTGATACAGCTTCACGCCCGAAATATGAAAATTATCAATCGCTCTTTGGGTCTGAATCCCATAATATGCATTTTCAGGAACGTTTAAGTCCCCTAACAGGTCGTTTTCAATTCTATACATTTTATGCTATTTTTAGTATTAAAATTACATTAAAGGTACTTTTTATTTTAGAGATACTTCTTTATGAATCGTTAAATTTACAGCCGTAAAATAAAAAACCACAACCGTTATTACAGTTGTGGTTTCCTATTTTTAAGGTCTTACTATCCTATTATTCTTTTCGCCATTTTTTGGTTTCCTCAAATACGTGTTCTAAAATTGCCGCATCCTGTTCTGTGAATTCCACATTGCGTCTTGACATTACAATTTTAGCCGTATCAAAAGCTTTTTTGGTAATATAGGTGGTAAAACCGGCTGCTCCGCCCCATGAAAAACTCGGCACGAAATTTCTCGGGAAACCGCTTCCGAAGATGTTTGTACTCACCCCCACAACCGTTCCGGTATTGAACATGGTGTTGATCCCGCATTTGCTGTGATCGCCCATCATCAATCCGCAAAACTGTAGTCCGGTTTTAGCAAATCCTTCCGTTTCATAGCTCCACAGTTTTACTTCTTCGTAATTGTTCTTTAAATTGGAGTTATTACTGTCGGCACCAATATTGCACCATTCTCCCAAAACCGAATTTCCTAAAAATCCGTCATGTCCTTTATTCGAATAGCCAAACAGTACCGAATTATTCACTTCTCCTCCAATTCTGGAGTGCGGCCCAACAGTTGTTGCGCCATATACTTTGGTAGCCAGTTTTACCTGTGCTTCTTCACAAAGAGCAAACGGACCACGAATAACCGAACCTTCCATTATTTCAGCATTTTTACCAATATAAATAGGACCGGTTGCTGCATTTAATGTTACAAATTCCAGTTTGGCGCCTTCTTCCAGGAAAATATTTTCCGGCGCAATAACATTCACACTTTTTGGAATGGGCTGTGATGTTCTGCCTTCGGTTAACAATTCGAAATCTTCACGAAGGGCAATATCGTTTTTCTGAAAAATATCCCAGGTGTGTTCTATTTTGATACAATCGTTTGTGTATTCGATAATTTCATACGAATCAAAATCTACTTCTTCCTGAGTATCCTGCGTATAAAAAGCGATTACATCATCCTTGTGAAAAATAGCCTGATTCGGTTCCAGATTCACCACCATTTCCGTCAGTATCTCATTGGGCAAAAAGGAAGCATTAATCATAATGTTCGCTTCCATTTCCACCATCGGGAATTTTTCCATTAAATATTCCTCCGTTAAGGTGGTCGTAGTGTACCCCAGGTGTTTTTCCCATTTTTCTCTAATGGTCAGAATCCCGATTCGAATATCGGCTACCGGACGGGTAAAAGTAAACGGAAGTAACGCTTCGCGAACCGTTCCATCAAAAAGTATGTAGTTCATTTGTATCTGTTCAAGATTAGAATGTACCAAAGTTACAAAGTTTCGGTCAGATAAAAATAAAAAAAGCCTTCCGGAATGGAAGGCTTTCTTATTTTTTGAACACTTATTATTTACTAAATTTAGCGTATTTGTTTTTGAATTTATCAATACGTCCTGCAGTATCGATAAGTTTAGATTTACCTGTGTAGAAAGGGTGAGAAGTTCTGGAGATCTCCATTTTGTACACCGGGTATTCAACACCATCAACTTCGATAGTTTCTTTAGTTTCTACTGTAGATTTTGTGATGAAGATATCTTCGTTAGACATATCTTTAAACGCTACTAATCTGTAATTTTCTGGGTGAATTCCTTTTTTCATGATAAATCTTTATTTGTGGCTGTAATCCGTTTTGAAGCTTCTATTTTTCAAAAAGGTATAAACGTCTCACAACTTTTTGTTTATAAACTTTTTTATTTTCAGGTTGCAAATGTACAACTAATTTTGAAATATCAAATCTTTAGCCCTATTTTTTTAAGTAGCTGCCAGCTATATTTTTTAGCTATCCTATAAAGGTAATTCTTATATTTGTAAATTAATTAACCTAAACCAAAATTTATGAATAGTATCATTAAAAAAAACGGGATTAATTTCGGCCTGATAATGGGTATCTTTTCCATTTTAGTAACAACTCTGATATACGCTATCGACATTTCTTTATTTGTGAATCCGATGATTGGCATTTCAAGTATTGTGATATACCTGATTCTGGGAATATGGGTTGTTTCCAAAACAAAAAAAGAGCTTAACAAAAGTATCACTTTTAAAGAGGCTTTTACCGTTTATTTTTTAGCGGCCGCTATAGGAGCAACGCTTTCTGTAGTATTCAATATTATTTTATTTAATTATATCGATCCTGCTGCTAAAGACACTATTCGCCAGTTGACTATTGATTATACGGTTGACATGCTTAGAAAATTCAGTACTCCGACTGCAACGATAAAAGAAACGGTTGAAAAATTAAAAGAATCAGACAACTATAGTATTGTAAGCCAATTAAAAGGTTTGGTATTCAGTCTTGTTTTCAGTGCCATTTTTGGAGCAATTTTAGCGCTGATTTTTAAGAATAGAACCAATACTTTAGAATAATAAAATAAATGAATTTATCCATTATAATTCCTTTACTAAACGAAAGTGAATCACTTCCGGAATTGCATTCATGGATTTCAAAAGTTATGACTGCCCACCATTACTCCTATGAAGTTATCTTTATAGACGATGGCAGTACCGACAGTTCCTGGCAATTGATTGAGCAGTTAGCTGCCCGGAATCCGAATGTAAAAGGAATTCGTTTTTTACGAAATTACGGAAAATCGCAGGCGCTGCATGCCGGTTTTGCAAAAGCAGCCGGTGATGTTATCATCACTATGGATGCCGATTTGCAGGACAGTCCTGACGAGATTCCCGAATTATACAATATGATTACCAGCCAGAACTACGATTTGGTTTCGGGCTGGAAAAAAAAGCGCTACGACTCTGTGGTAGCCAAAAATTTACCTTCAAAATTATTCAACTGGGCTGCCCGAAAAACATCGGGCGTTCAGTTGAACGATTTTAACTGCGGACTAAAAGCCTATAAAAACATCGTTATTAAAAATATTGAGGTTTCGGGCGAAATGCACCGTTACATTCCGGTTCTGGCAAAAAACGCCGGTTTTGGAAAAATTGGTGAAAAAATCGTTATTCACCAGGCCCGTAAATACGGATCGACAAAATTTGGTATGGAACGTTTTATCAACGGTTTTCTGGACCTGATTACCATCTGGTTCTTATCCCGCTTCGGAAAACGCCCGATGCACCTTTTCGGCGCTTTAGGAGTTTTAATGTTCCTGATTGGTTTTTTATCGGCCGGATACATTGGTTTTATAAAGCTTTACAGGCTGTACCACCATCAGCACACCATTTTAGTAACCAGCAATCCCTGGTTTTATATTGCGCTGACTACGATGATTATCGGAACACAACTGTTTTTAGCCGGATTTTTAGGCGAAATTATTCTCCGTACCAAAAACAATGAAGAGCGGTATAAAATTTCCAATGAAGTGAATACCTGATTCTTGTTTACAAACTTTAAAGTTGAACAGCAATGCACATTGAACAAAACATATTAGATAAAGTAAATGTCTGGTTAACGCCAACATTTGACAAGCATACCCAGGAAAAAATCAAAGAAATGATGACTTCGGCTCCGAAAGAGCTGGAAGACAGTTTCTACAAGAACCTGGAATTTGGAACCGGAGGAATGAGAGGGATTATGGGCGTAGGAACCAATCGTATCAATCAATATACCTTAGGGAAAAACACGCAGGGATTATCGGATTATCTGAAGATTTCTTTTCCGGGTGAAGCCCTTAAAGTTGCGATTGCCTATGACTGCCGCCACAATAGCGATACTCTGGCAAAAGTGGTTGCCGATGTTTTTTCTGCCAACGGAATTAAAGTTTATTTATTTTCAGACATGCGTCCCACTCCCGAATTGTCTTTTGCGGTGAAACATCTTGGCTGTCATGCCGGAATTGTACTGACCGCTTCACACAATCCGCCGGAATACAACGGGTATAAAGTGTACTGGCAGGACGGAGGTCAGCTGGTTCCACCTCAGGACAAGGAGGTCATTGAAACCATTGAAGCACTGAATTACGATCAGATCCGCTTTGAAGCCAATAACGATTTAATTGAATATATCGATACCGCCATTGATGATGCTTTTATCAATAACGCTATCGAAAATGCCAGTTTCAACACTCCGGCTACGGCAAAAGACAAGCTGAAAATAGTTTTTACGTCCCTGCACGGAACGTCTATAAAATTAGTTCCGGATGTTTTGGAAAAAGCCGGCTACCCTCATGTTGAGATCGTTAAGGAACAGGCCGAACCGGACGGGAATTTCCCAACGGTAAAATCACCAAACCCGGAAGAACCGGAAGCTTTAACAATGGCTATGGCACTGGCCGAAAAGACAAATGCCGATATTGTTATCGGAACCGATCCGGACAGTGACCGTTTAGGCGTTGCCGTTAGAAATACCGAAGGCAAACTGATCTTATTAAACGGTAACCAGACCATGGTGGTTATGACCCATTTCCTTTTGAAACAATGGCGAAAACAGGGCAAAATAACCGGAACCGAATTTATTGGTTCTACCATCGTATCCACACCAATGATGCTGGAGTTAGCTTCTGCCTATGGCATTGAATGCAAAGTAGGACTTACCGGATTCAAGTGGATCGCTAAAATGATCAAAGACTTCCCGGATCAGAAATTTATTGGCGGCGGCGAAGAAAGTTTCGGTTTTATGGTGGGCGATGCCGTTCGCGATAAAGATGCCGTTACCGCTACGTTACTGGTTTGCGAAATTGCCGCTCAGGCAAAAGAAAGAGGCGCTTCCCTATATGAGGAACTGCTGCAGATGTATGTTGATTTTGGCTTCTATAAAGAACATTTAATTTCAATCACGAAAAAAGGTATTGAAGGCGCTAACGAGATCAAACAAATGATGGTTGCTTTACGGGAGAATCCGCTAAAAGAAATTAACGGAGAGCGCGTGGTTTTTATTGAAGATTATCAAAATTCGACAACAAAAAATCTTTTTACAGACGAAACAGGAACCTTGAGTATTCCCAAATCGAATGTTTTAATCTATTATCTGGAAGACGGTAGTAAAATTTGTGCCCGACCAAGCGGTACAGAACCAAAAATAAAATTCTATTTCAGCGTAAATGCTGCCATAGAAAGCATTGATGATGTTGTTGAAGCTGAAGCATTCCTGGACGACAAAATCAAGAATATAATATCAGGAATGAATTTATCTTAAAAATGACTTACTTTAAACAAATATTCCGCTTTGCGATTCCGTACTTAAAATATGCGTACCTGAATATTTTATTCAACGTACTGTATGCCTTATTCAGTACTGTTTCGTTTATGGCATTAATTCCAATGTTATCGGTTTTATTCGGTGAAACCAAAAAAGTTACCGAAATACCGCAATACACCGGAATTGAAAACATTAAAGCGTACGCAGAAAATTATTTTAATTATTTCGTCACCACCACCTCCGAAGCCAAAGGTCTGGATTATACACTGGGTGTACTGGTGGTGATCATTATCTCGATTTTCTTACTTAAAAACCTGTTCAATTATATGGCACTTTTTTTCGCAACCTTCCTTCGAAACGGAATGCTGCGCGATTTAAGAAATGCCATGTATAAAAAAGCAGTGGAACTGCCGTTATCGTTTTTTTCAGAAAAAAGAAAAGGCGACACCATATCCCGAATCACCTGGGACGTGGCGGAAGTACAGGGTTCCTATTTATCCATCCTGGAATTAATTATCAAGGAGCCGCTAACGATTATCTTCACAATTGTTGCCATGCTGGTGATCAGCGTTAAGCTAACCATTTTTGTCTTTATTTTTATTCCGGTATCGGGTTTTATCATCTCTCTGATCGGAAAGCGTTTAAAAAAGCAGTCCTCTGTAGCCCAGCAGGAACAGGGTTTCTTTCTTTCCATTATTGAAGAGACCTTAGGCGGACTGAAAGTGATTAAAGGGTTTACAGCCGAAAGTTATTTCAATAAAAAATTCAGTACTTCGACCGATCGTTATTTTGAACTTTCAAACAAAATCATGAACCGTCAGAATATGGCTTCCCCGGTGAGCGAATTCATGGGAATCATGGTCATTGCGATTCTTTTATGGTTTGGCGGACACATGGTTTTAGTAGAAAAAACGTTATTAGGCGCGCAATTCATCGCCTATATGGGACTTGCCTACAACATTTTAACGCCTGCCAAAGCGATTTCCAAAGCTTCTTACGATATTAAAAGAGGGAATGCTGCTGCAGAACGTGTGCTTGAAATTTTAGAACAGGAAAATCCTATTGAAAATAACGCCAAAGCGATTAAGAAAGATACCTTTGAAGACAAAATAAGCATACAGAACATCAACTTCCGCTATGAAGAGGAGAATGTACTGAAAAACTTTTCCCTTGAAGTGCCGAAAGGAAAAACCATTGCTTTGGTTGGACAGTCGGGAAGCGGAAAAAGTACTATTGCCAATTTGCTGACGCGTTTTTATGACGTACAGGAAGGTTCTGTAAAAATTGACAATATCAATATTAAGGATTACGACCTGCATTCGCTGCGCGGTTTGATGGGACTGGTAACCCAGGACAGTATCTTGTTTAACGATACCATTAAAAACAACATCCTGTTAGGAAAACTGGACGCTACCGATGATGAAATCATTGCCGCTTTAAAGATTGCCAACGCTTATGAATTTGTAAAAGATCTTCCTAACGGTATCGAAACCAATATCGGGGACAGCGGTAACAAATTATCCGGCGGACAGAAACAGCGTTTATCTATTGCCAGAGCCGTATTGAAAAATCCTCCGATCATGATCCTGGATGAAGCGACTTCCGCATTGGATACCGAAAGCGAAAGACTGGTACAGCAGGCACTGGAAAACATGATGCAGAACAGAACTTCGGTTGTTATTGCCCACCGTTTGTCTACGATTCAAAAAGCAGACATGATCGTGGTAATGCAAAAAGGAGAAATTGTAGAACAAGGTACCCATGACTCGCTTTTAGCCTTAAACGGTACGTATTCCAAACTGGTTATGATGCAGTCCTTCGAATAAAACATTTTTAATGTACAGAAACGCTCCGAACATAACGCTTCCTGAAGATCCGGATACTATTATCTGGAAATATCTGGACTTGTCGAAATTTCTGGATTTACTACTGTATCAAAAAATGTTTATGTCGCGTTCCGATAAGTTTGAAGATCAGTATGAAGGTACTTTTAGTGAACCGACTTTTGAAGAGATTAAAAAAATAGCAGAAAACAATCCTAAATTTCTGCAATACTATAAGTCACATCGTGAAAATGTCGTTATCAGCAGTTGGCACACCAACGAATACGAATCTTTCGCGATGTGGCAAATTTTTACCAAAAACAACGAAGGTTTAGCCATCCAGTCTACCATCGGCAGGCTTAAAGAAGCGCTGGCTCCGGAAAAGCATTTTGAGCAGTATATTGGCGAGGTGAATTATATTGACTATAAAAAGGAGTACATTCCTTTTGACGATGCTTTCTTCCCTTTTTTGTTTAAAAGAAAAAGTTTTCAGTATGAAAAGGAAATCCGGATCATTTCGGATCTTACCTCCCAAAAAATGTCCATTAATGAAGGTTTAAAGATAAATGTAAACATCAACACCCTGATTGAAAAGGTTTACATTCATCCTAAATCGGAAAACTGGTATAAGAAACTGGTAATCGAACTGGTTACCAAACTCGGTTATGATTATATTACGATTGAAAAATCGGATCTGGAAAGCGATATCCTGATTTAGGTTTTATATCGGCATATACTCTTCTACTTTCCACTCTTTATCCAACAGGTTTACATAAAAATAGTGTACGGTATCTTTTTTATCGAAAGCACCATTCTTATTGATATCCTCAATGGTTCTGAAATAAAGCCTGTTCTGAACTTCCACAATATTCCAGTCCAATAGTTCCTGTAAATCGTCAGACAGTTTGGTAAAGTTCGTTCCGTTAATATTACTCACGTATAACGCTTTAATATCATTGGCATCTACTTTATTATCACGGTTCGTATCGGCATCTACCAACGAATAAACCAGGATCTGTTTTTTGGTTTTATCAGCGATTGTATTAAGATAAGTAGCGGTCTGAATCTGAATCGCCTTGTCCGTTAACGAATGCAGCGCGGTAGAGTCAATGTGCTGAAATTTTAGATTCTGGAAATAACCGGTGATTTCAAAACGGTTGTAATTTGAAATCGCATAGCTCACCGAGTTGGTTTTACTGGAACCATAACTGCTGCTTGGTCCATCGTATACACGGATATCGCCAATAGCATGGATCAGGTATTTGGTTCCCTCCATATAAATGGGCAAATCAGCTATCTTAATCTGAGAAGAATCCCTTTTCACCTGACCGTTCACAGCACTTTTAGCTTCTTCATAAATTACTTTAGGTTTTTTGACTTCCTCTTTACAACTTATAAAAAGAAACGACAAAAGCAAAACGGCACATGTTACAATCTTTTTCATCTTCTGAAATTAAATGGTCATTCAAATATAAAACTTTTAAGCTGGAACTACAATCTTACATTCAACTTTAAATTAAAAGTTCTTGTGGTCATATAATTCGGGATTCCGTACTGGCTTTTTGTATAAACATCGCGAACCCAGGTATTGGTAATCGCATTCTGATTATTGAACAGGTTAAAGATTTCAAAGCCCAGTGTAAACTCTTTAAATGGTTTTAGCCAGGTTTTAGCCGATTTTATATTTGCATCTTTAAATACATACGAAAAACCGGCATCTGCTCTTCTATAGTCTTTTAAACGCAGCTGGTAGTCATACGGATCGGCATAGGCAGGAGAACCGCCCGGAAGTCCGGTATTGTAAATCATATTCAGGTACATTTTCAGGTTCGGAATCGTAGGCATATAATCCTGGAAAAGCAATCCGAATTTTAAACGCTGGTCGGTTGGACGGGCAATATACCCTTTTCCATCCTGATTTTCTTCTGTTTTCAGGTATCCGAAACTGAACCAGGATTCCGTTCCCGGAACAAACTCGCCATTCAGTCGGAAATCGGCTCCATACACATAGGCTGTCGCGTCATTATTAGCACTGTAACGAATCCGCACATTATCAATGGTATAGGTATTCACATCTGTCAGATTCTTATAATAGGCTTCCGAAACCAGCTTAAACGGTCTTCCCCACATTTTAAAACTGTAGTCGTTACTCAACACGATATGTACGGACTGCTGCGCTTTCACATTGGGCTGTACCACACCGTTAGCATCCCGCAATTCCCTGTAGAAAGGCGGCTGATGGTATAATCCTCCCGATAAACGGAAAAGCATGTCCATATCCCAATCCGGTTTTATGGCAAACTGTGCGCGCGGGCTAATTACAAACTGGCTGTCACCATCGGTAATATTATCACCGGAAACCTGCCACTGATGTGCTCTCACTCCGGCATTCACCCAAAACTGGCTGCTTCCCATTTCGCCACGGTAATTCCATTGGGCATACCCTGAAAAACGGTTGATCTTCACAAAGTTTGTCGCTCTGATGTTCTGATAAGGCGCTAACGGCCCGGTATAAGGTGTGTATGGCTGGTCGTGCGGAATACCCAAAATAGGCGCCGGCAATGAAAAACCTGCCGAATCGATCGCTTCCCACTCCACTATTCTGTCCCGGATATCTTCACGGGTATATTTAAGCCCCCATTCTACCTGGTGGTCACTTTCTTTAGGAGCGTGAAAACCTTTTACTTCTGCATTTACAATTAATGCATCCAGATCGTTTCTGGCATGGCTCAGCTGCGAACCGACACCACGGGAATACACCACATCGCCAAAAGTATCCGAACCAATGTTACTGTCCACTTCTCCCAGAGCATATTGTGCCTGTATATCAAAATGTTCCTGTTCCTGTGTGTGGTAGGTTGAACCGATAAATTTCAGTTTGAATTCATCACTCACCTGATAAACCGATTTGATAGCGCCGAAAAGGGTCAGATAACGGTCCTTCTCCTGTCCGTCATAAAAAACCTGCAAGGCTATAGGATTATCTATTGTTCCAAAGTTCGTCTGACGTGAGATCGGCTGATAGTTGTAACGGTTTTGCGATATATTTCCCAAGAAACTCCATTGCCATTTTGTAGAGGCATCGAAATTAACCAAAGTCTGAACGTCCACAAAGGTAGGCCGGAAGTTTGTTTCCGTTTCCTGGCTTTTTACCAGCAGGCTGTTGTCGCGGTAACGCACTCCTGTAATACTGCTCCATTTCTGGTTTTTGGAAACCATATCTACTGTGGCACTTCCGCCTAAAAGGCTGGCATCCAAAGCCGCCTGGAATTTCGTTGGTCTTCTGTAGGTAATATCTAAAACAGACGATAATTTATCGCCGTATTTTGCCTGGAAACCTCCGGCAGAGAAATCCACATTTTGTACCATCTCGGTATTGGTAAAACTCAATCCTTCCTGTTGTCCGGAACGGATCAAAAACGGACGGTATACTTCAATTTCATTTACATAAACCAGGTTCTCATCGTAGTTCCCGCCGCGAACCGCATACTGGGTACTCAGTTCATTGTTCGAATAGACGCCGGGTAATGTTTTCAGGATGTTTTCAATTCCGGCATTAGCCCCCGGTATGGTTCGTATTACTTCCGGTGTAATTACCGTTATCCCTTCTACTCTTTTTCGTCCGCCACCGGTAACAATCACTTCTCCCAATTGTTCCTGACGCTGATTTAAAACCACATTGAGTTCATAATCTTCGTTGGGTTTCAATTCGATAACCGTTGTCGCCTTTTTATAGCTCACATGCGAAATTTCTATTGTTATTTTCTGATGTGCGGGTATCGTTATCTGAAAAAAACCGTTGGCATTCGATTGTGAAGAGGCAGATCCGGCTTTTATAGTTGCTTTTTCAATAGGCTTATTGTTTTCATCTAAAAGAATTCCTTTTACACGTCCCGTTTGTGAATAGGAGGCATAACCAATAAAAAAAACACAGATAACAAGGAAATTAATTATTTTTCTCAAGTGGGGTAGTTTTTAAATTTCTAAAAAAATGAGTTTCAAAGGTAGTAGAATTTCCAATATTATCAGAAACAATAATTTTTAAATCATTCCGTCCTTCATCATAAATCATATCGCTTAAATCGTGTACTAACAATTTGGTTTTGTAATCATATTTCATCAGTATCCATTTACCGTTCAGGTAACCGTTGTATTCTTTTATACCCGACAAATCGTCCTGAATGTAAACACTAATCGTGTCCAGCTTATCAATTGTACTTCCTGTTGCGAAATTCGGTTTATAGATTCGCGGTCCGGCGGTATCCGTCATCAGAAGGAATTTACCCAGATCTTTTGTTTTTATCGAAAACAGGTTGCCTTTTCTGGTCGTTGTAAAATATTCCGCTTTGGCACCGTCCATCCGGGCAATAAATGTTTTTTTCTGATCCAGGTTGGGAATCCCGCTCACATCAAAGGTTATCGTAATATTGTTATGCGCCGGCACCGTATCGTCATGCAGGTCAAGCACATTGTCTTTCACATCAAAGTTCAGGTAGAAATCATCGTAAAAGGCATTTGCCGGAATAAAAACGGAAATATTGTCCCTGGTGTAGTTATGGTCGTTACTGGCTTTAATAAAGTAAGGCGTTTTAACATCTTCCCTTAAATACTTTGCTTCCAGGCCGGAATAGGCAATCGGAATGTTGATAATTGTTTTGTTGTTATTAAAATCGGACACTTCAATTCTATAGGTAAAATTGTCCCCGTCTTTAACGCTGATCTGTCCGTTTTTAGCATTTCCGCTAATAATCGAAAAAGGGTAACTGTTTTTGTAAAACAATTTCTGATAGCGCTGCTTGGTCCTTTTATACCTTTCGTAGTCGATGAAGTTATTGATATAGCGCGATTCGTCAAACGAAAAGGCATCAAACTGGTAACCGTACAGCCTGGCTCCGTTTAAAAAAGTTTCCACTTTATAAACTCCGTTTTTACTGTAGTTGTTATCTGAAGTATCGTAAGCATCCAGCGCAAAAGCAATGTCGCCTTTGGCAGCAATTTTACCGGCAAGATAGGTTCCGTCTTTTTGCAGCGAAAGCGCAACGACTATCGGACGCTGCGAAGCGTTAACCACGGCATCATCGCTAACCGAATAGGCCACGATACCGTTTACGGATGGTGCTTTGGTATCGACCAGCTCCTGATTTAACCCGAACAAAAGCGGATTCAGTGTTTTTTCTGTTTTGGTATCCCGGTATTCAAAATGCAGGTGCGGCCCGCCGGAACCTCCGGTATTTCCGGAAAAAGCGACCAGATCGCCTTTAACAACCGGTAATTCGGCTGCTGTGGGGAAAAATTCCACTTCAAATTTTTTCTGGGTGTATTGTTTCTTTTTTACATATTCCCTGATCTTGCCTTCGTAGGCCGATAGATGCCCGTAAACGGTAGTAAACCCGTTCGGATGGGTAATGTAAAGTGCGTGGCCGTAGCCAAATGTAGAAACTTTTATCCGGGAAATATAGCCGTCTGCCACTGCAAAAACGGGCAATCCGATGCGCTGCTGTGTTTTATAATCCAATCCGGAATGAAAGTGATTGCCTCTTAATTCTCCAAAAGTACCGGAAGAAAACAACGGAATGTTCATCGGCGATCTGAAATAATCTTTCGGATATTGATTCTGGCTAAAGCAACATAAAAAGGGGAACAGTAAAAATAACAGCAGTCTCATAACTCGAATTTAGGCTAATATAATAAAAAACAAATATAAAACAATTCGAAAATACCGCAAAAACTTAACTAACTATAAAACAATTTATTATCAAAACCCGCTAAAGTTTTTCGTTTTTTTTAGTAAAACTATTGGGTTTTTTCATCAGGAATACTAACTTTGTAAAATCATATAATGAAATTAGTCTGCAATGAATGGATTGTCGGAAATTATTGATTCTCTTGAATATAAATTTTCCAAGCTTATCGTTAAAATCGAAGGGCTGGAAAAATTAAACCAGGAGTTACGCAATGAAATATCGAAATCAACAGCGCTAATCAATCGCCAGAAAGAAGAAATTACCGTATTAAAAGAACAATACGACAATTTAAAAATGGTGAATTCATTATTGGGCAGTGAAGAAAATAAACGAGAAACGAAACTCAAAATAAATTCATTAATACGCGAAATTGATTATTGTATAGCACAACTTTCTGATTAGAAAGCCTTATGGATGACAAGCTAAAAATAAAAATATCAATTGCAGACAGGGTATATCCGCTAACAGTAGATTATGCCCAGGAAGAAGGACTCAGAAGTGCTTCCCGCAAGATAGATACAATGATCAAGCAATTTGAAGAAAACTATGCCGTGCGCGATAAACAGGACGTTTTAGCCATGTGTGCCTTACAATTTGCTTCGCAGGTAGAACAAAAACAGATTGACAAATCAGTTGATTTTCAGGAAGCTTTTGAACGCCTAAAAAACATGAATGACAAATTGGATTCGATTCTGTCTAAATAAATCACGTTCTTTAAAATAGATTAAGATACTGCCTACATTAGTACCTATTTGATAAACTCAACACTAACAAATTAAAATGGGTGAATCATCGTTTCTAAAGCAAGCTGTCCAGAACAGATCCTTGAACAACGAGTTAACTCAAAACTTGTCTTTACGAGTTTATGCAATAACCCTAATGTAGGCTTTTTTTATATATAATTTTCAACATACTATGAGCACAACATTGATAATAATTATTTGCTGTATCGCAGGAACAGGGATAGGTTTTGGAATTGCAAAATATTTAGAAAAGATCAATGCTTCCACATTGATTAAAAATGCAAAAAAAGATGCTTCATCCATCCTAAAAGACGCAAGAACAGAAGGGGAAGCCCTAAAAAAGGATAAGATCCTTCAGGCTAAGGAAAAGTTCATTGAATTAAAAGCAGAACACGAACAGGTAATTTTAGGTCGCGACAAGAAAATTGCTGAAGCAGAGAAAAGAACACGCGACAAAGAATCACAAGTATCAAACGAATTAGCAAAAGCCAAAAAAGCTAACGAAGAATTAGAGACCAAAACTACAGATTACAACAACCGTATTGACGTATTAGACAAAAAACAACAGGAGATTGAAAAATTACACAAAAGCCAGGTAGAACAGCTTGAGGTAATTTCCGGTCTTTCTGCTGATGAAGCTAAAAATCAATTGGTGGAGAGTCTGAGAGCTGAGGCAAAAACCAGCGCAATGTCCCACATTCAGGAGACTATTGAAGAGGCTAAATTAACCGCACAGCAGGAAGCTAAAAAGATCATCATCAGCACGATCCAGCGTATCGGAACAGAAGAGGCTGTAGAAAACTGCGTTTCTGTATTCAACATTGAATCGGACGATGTAAAAGGTCGTATTATCGGACGTGAAGGCCGTAACATCAGAGCATTAGAGGCTGCTACCGGAGTAGAGATCATCGTTGATGATACTCCTGAGGCAATTATCCTTTCCTGTTTTGACCCGGTTCGCCGTGAAATTGCCCGTTTGGCATTACACAAACTGGTAACAGACGGACGTATTCACCCGGCACGTATTGAAGAGGTGGTAGCTAAAACTGCTAAACAGATTGACGATGAAATCATCGAAGTTGGTAAACGTACCGTTATCGATTTAGGAATTCACGGATTACACCCTGAATTGATCAAAATCGTCGGACGTATGAAATACCGTTCTTCTTACGGACAGAACTTATTACAACACTCCAGAGAAGTAGCAAAACTTTGCGGTATCATGGCAGCTGAATTGGGCTTAAATGTAAAACTGGCAAAAAGAGCCGGATTACTTCACGATATCGGAAAAGTACCGGAAACAGAAAGCGAACTTCCGCATGCTATCTTAGGGATGCAGTGGGCTGAAAAATACGGTGAGAAAGAAGAAGTATGCAACGCTATCGGAGCACACCACGACGAAATCGAAATGAAATCGTTAATCGCACCGATTATCCAGGTTTGTGATGCTATTTCAGGAGCAAGACCAGGTGCAAGACGTCAGGTACTGGATTCTTATATCCAGCGTTTGAAAGATCTTGAAGATATCGCTTACGGATTCAACGGTGTTAAAAACGCTTATGCTATCCAGGCCGGACGTGAACTACGTGTTATTGTAGAGAGCGAAAAAGTGAGCGACGAAATGGCTTCAACACTTTCTTTTGATATTTCTCAAAAAATCCAGACAGAAATGACCTATCCGGGTCAGGTAAAAATTACTGTTATCCGTGAAACAAGAGCGGTAAATATTGCCAAATAACAAATCGCATTCACTTTACATTAAATGATAAAAAAAGCATTTCAAAATTTTGAAATGCTTTTTTATTTATAATCGGTACCGTTATTTCCGGGGATGGAATGCATGCAGTACTTTCGAAAGATGTTTCCGGTCTAGATGCATATAGACCTCGGTAGTTGTTATCGACTCATGTCCGAGCATAATCTGGATCGAACGTAAGTCGGCCCCGTTTTCCAGCAAATGTGTCGCAAAGGAGTGCCTGAACGTGTGCGGGCTGATTGTTTTATTGAGATTTATTTTCACGGCCAGGTCTTTAATTATCGTAAAGATCATCGCCCGCGTGAGCTGCCCTCCTCTTCTGTTCAGGAACAAAGTATCCTCAAATCCTTTTTTGATCTGCTGGTGGTTCCGGATGCCTTCCTGATAGAACACAATATATTTTTGAGTAGAAGCCCCGATCGGGACAAAACGCTGTTTATTTCCTTTACCGGTAACTTTAATAAAGCCTTCGTCAAAAAAGAGATCCGAAATTTTCAACCCGACCAGTTCCGAAACCCGCAAACCGCAGCTATAAAGCGTTTCCAGCATTGCCCGGTTGCGTTCTCCTTCATTTTTGGACAGATCAACCGCTTTTATTAACGCATCAATCTCAATAGTGGAAAGCGTGTCCGGTAATTTTCTCCCCACTTTGGGGATTTCAATCAGTTCCAAAGGTGTTGTTTCCCGATACCCTTCAAAGATCAGATAATTAAAAAAGCTCTTTAATCCCGAAATAAGCCTTGACTGCGAACGGGCATTAACCGTTCCGGAAATGGCATATATGAATTCCTGTATCGTCAGTTCGTCAATATTTACCGGAGAAATGCTCAGACCGCTCGTTTCCAGATAGGCCAGCAGCTTTTCAATATCATAAACATAGTTCATGATGGTATTCTCTGACAATCCCCTTTCCAATTTCAAATACGCCTTATACTCATTTATGTAAGATCTCCAGAGTGTCATAATTTTTAAACTGCTTTAAATACTGCCCTGTTAAAATCCAGATTGGCACGATTTCTGGATAAAGTTATTAAACTTAAAAATTTAACCTTATGAAATTAGTAAATTTTTTGCCCGCCGGTTT
Organism: Flavobacterium inviolabile; assembly: GCF_013389455.1. Classification (NCBI taxonomy): domain Bacteria; kingdom Pseudomonadati; phylum Bacteroidota; class Flavobacteriia; order Flavobacteriales; family Flavobacteriaceae; genus Flavobacterium; species Flavobacterium inviolabile. The sequence goes on from NZ_CP058278.1 coordinate 3,871,601, forward strand.
ATTATTTTTAGTAACACTAACAGCAGCCAATGCCCAGGAAAAAGCCAGTTTTGGTATAAAAGGAGGTTTGAACTACTCCACCGTTACACAAGGTAAGTTTGAAGAAGGCCCGGATGCCAGAACCAGTTTTCACATTGGTGTTGTTGGCGAAGTCCCTATTGTTCCGAACATATTTTCGATCCAGCCGGAAGTACTATACTCCCAGCAGGGTTTTGAAAGTAATGTAACACTATTGGGAAATACCTACACAACCACACACAAAATTGATTATTTAAACATTCCCGTTTTAGCAAAATTATATCTTGTTAAAGGGTTAAGCCTGGAAGCCGGTCCGCAATTTGGTTTTAAACTGAATGAAAGCCACGACAGCAACAACAGTTCCATCACAACCAACGAAGTCAACAAGTTTGACACCGCTTTGGCACTGGGAGCTACCTTTAACCTGTCTGGCGGTATTTTTATCTTTGGCCGCTACACCTACAGCTTAAATGAAGTGGTAAAAGACACCGATGCCAAGAACAAGGTATTACAAGCCGGAATCGGTTTTAAATTTTAAAAAAGAAAACCTCCCAATGGGAGGTTTTTATTGGGCAGCATTTTTTTAAATACTATAGGAATTTATAACCTACAGATACCTGGAAAACACTATTTTTTCGGCTTTGATCTCCTGATTCCTTAGCCAGGTTTGTTAAGCCTAAATTATATCTTCCCTGAAAGAAGATACCTTCTTTTAATTCATAACCAATACCAGCGTTAAAACCAAAGTCTACCGTATTGAATGTATCTTTTACATCCACCGACTCTAATTTTGCGCTCATTAAGAAACCAACCTGTGGTCCGGCTTCAATACTGAATCCGTCTGCAACATAATATTTTGCCATAATCGGAACATTGATGTAGTCCATTTTTAACGACACATCTCCCTCACCTTTTGCCCCCTGAGAAGAGTACAAAACTTCCGGTTGAACCGCAAATTTATCTGCAACTTTTATTTCAGCCAATGCCCCAACGTGAAAACTGGTTCTTGTTTTTCCACCATCCAGGTTAGTGATTGAAGATAAGTTTAATCCGGCTTTAGCACCAAATTTAACTTCTTGTGCATTAGATGCAAAACCGAAAGCCATTAAAGCCACGGCAGAAAGTAATACTTTTTTCATACGTAATAATTTTTTACAAGTTTGTCTAACAAAAATATAAAAACTTACCAATTATCAAATTAAAAAGCAAAAAAACACACGAATACCCATGCTTAACGTTAAAAATACAAACAAAAAAATCTCTTTTTGTGAATTTTACAATATAATCTGCTTTTATACAACAATTTGCTAGATATTGATAGCCAGTATAATGCATAAAGCCTCCCAAAAGGAGGCTTTATCAGGTATTGTTTTTATCCGGTTATTCGATAGTAAACTTGATACTTTTCAAAACACCGGAAGCATCTTTATAGGTTAACATATAGATCCCTGTAGCATATCTGGAAACATCCAGTGCAAGTTCGCTGTTCTTTTCCGAACCGGAACCCGGTTGAAAAGTATAGACTGTTTTACCAAACGAATCAATAACGGAAAGAATTTCACAATTATTAACGGCAATATTCAGTTTATCTTTAGCCGGTACAGGATATAGTAACGGTTTATTGTTTTCCTTAACTTCTTTTAATTCTCCCAATAAAAGTGCATCATCAGCAGCAACTTTACCGCTCACGGAGTTTCTGTTATTTTTATAGCTGTTTGCTGCACAAATAGTAGCCAGTTCTGCCTGTGTTACCGGAACAACTTTATTGGTTGGTACAGCCGGATTAGCACCGTTTTGAGCCGCATAAACCTGCGCATCTGTAATATAATTAGATCCCGTCATATTATAACCGGCCGGAGCCGCTTTGATAGCCACCGGGTAAGTTACCACATACAATACATTTTGCGCATCCGGATTATCCGTACGCTTTAAATTCAGGATAAACTTAAGCTTAAACCCTTTAACTCTTGGCGTTAAGAAATCATCTTTAGGCGTTACAGAATAAGGATTAACTAATGTTGATGTATTGTATCTAAAATGGGATGTACTCAGGAAACTAAAACTATTGGATGTCGGATCGTTCTGCTTATAGCTAAAAGGTCTTGATCCGCCGAAATCCCAGTCACACGGGCCAATAGAAGAACTATAGCATGTAAACTTCTGGAATGCTGACGCAAACTGATTGTATTTTAAACGTCTCTTACCACTACCACCCGGTGTATTGGCAACAGTGTATAGGAAGGAAAAGGAATAATCATTTTTATAATTATTAATTCCAATGGCTTTATAGGCATTTTGAAAAATCGCTTCTTCATCATCTACAACAGGACCTTTGGATGTTCCGGCAATGTCCTGCCCGTTGTCCATATCCACATCAACATTGATCACCTTAGGACTCGGAAACTGTCTTGAATATTTAATTGAAGGTTTTTCATATTCTACCATCAGCATGACTTCAGCATCCTGTAAAATCAGTCCGCTTGCCGGGTTAATTGCATATTTAAGTGCATCACCGGATAACTTATAATTTCTGCTGGTAAAATCATATTTATTCTTTATCTCCCAATATTCTGTTTTATCAAAATTACCAACGGTCTCTCTGTTAATAAACTCTTTCTGAACCTTGGTTTCCGTATAGTACATAACCGGTTCATTAATTAACGAAAACACTCCTAATGTTTCATTATACAACGGTTGTCCGCCGATAGTTCCCGCCAGCGTGTTCTGTTTTTGAGAACCCGGCAACCCGATAGTCTGATTGTGCATCGGATCCTGTGTTGTGATCGATCCTTTAATGGCTACATCCAGGTTTACACTCAAAGGAGCAAGCTGTAACGGACCATTACCGCTGCCTCCGCCTCCAAAAAGACCGGAAAGAAACTTAACTCCTTCACTTACATAAGGAATCGCTTTTAAACCGGCTTTCATGAATTGGTTATTTTTCATAAAATTACCAATCGAGTTGATCGCATTGATTGTGATACCTCCGTCTGCAAGGTTCTTATAAATTTTTTCGTAATCTTTTGTAAATGACTCAATTCCCTTATGAGCTTTCATCATTTTACTATTGATATTGTTGGCAGTCTTCCAGAAATTTCCATCGGAAGCAGCACTACCCTGTCCCTGCGATATAGACGAAATTGTTCCGGTGATTTTCCCGGTCAATTCTACCGAAGAGTTGCTGATTAGCTCCGAATAAAGCAATAATCGCGATGATTCTGTAAAGCTACAGGTACAAGGATCATAATTCATTTTAAAGTCGGCATACGCCCAGGAATTATTATCGTTGTAGAACTTCAGCGCCGTACTGAAGGAAGGATTTTGGATATGCGGCGTATCTAATGTTTTTTCATTATAGGCCATATCCAAAAGATTGGTCTGAAAACCTGGTGCAAATTTCAATGTTAACATCGCTCCGTTATAGTTAACATTGCGACACCATTTCACCAAAATTCGCATCATGCCCGTATATTTATTATACATCATGATGTACGTATGCTCCGGACGGGCGGCCAAAGGGACATTATTATTATCATATCCCATATTGTAGGCAACCATTTCCCAGCCATTTTCCGGTTTCATATCTTTATTCAAAGACAATGGCAGCATTTCCAGCTGGTTCGATTCGAAAGGATTGGGTGTTGCTGCGTTTGGATTGCAAAAGGAATTGATGGAATAGAAAGGATTGGCAGTAGCCCAATTAAAAAAGTTCAGGTAATTGGATTGCTGGGGATTAACAGGGTTTGCCGGATTGGTAGAAATACCGTTGGGAGGGCAAAAACTCTGGGCAAAAAGTAAATTCGTAACAAAAAGTATTGGCAATGTAATTTTTAATTTCATTTTAATAATAATTTTACTGTTAAAAAAATAAATCTCTCCAAAAAAAATCTCCTGATTCTCAACAGAATAGGAGGCAATAAGTTCCAAAAAACTCTTTAAGTATAAAAAAACCTCCCGAAAGGGAGGTTAATCTATAAAATCTAAGTCAGATTAGAATTTGTAAACTACACCAAACTTAATGCTTGATAAGTTAAGGTTTAAATCGAAAGTGTTTTTCGCTTCTGCACCATCAACATCAACTTTAGCACTGTTGTAAGATAAGTTACCAAAAGTAGCTTCTAAAGCGAAGTTGTTAGATACGAAATAGCTTAAACCTGGTCTGAAACCGATATCGAATGTATTAACTTTTGTATCAGTTAATTTATCTTTACCCATCCAGTACTCAGCTCCTAGTTCTCCGAATAAAGAGAATTTAGTTGCAGGAGTAGTGTAATATCTACCGAAAACACCTACTTTGAAAGTATTTTGATCTAAAGTTGTAGCAACTTCATTTTCTTTTTTCAAAGTTTCGTATCCGATTTTAGCACCAATTGCAATATTGTTAGTTACAAAGTAAGCTGCTTTAGGGCTGATGTCGAATCCGTTTTCTTTAACATCTCCTTGTTTAGCAGAATTAACTCCTACTGAACCAGAAATAAAAACATCTCCTTTAGAGAAACCTTCACCTTTAGCTTCTTCTTGTGCATTAGCAAATCCGAAAGCGAATACTGCTGCTACTGTTAAAATAATCTTTTTCATGATTGTTTTGTTTATTAAAATTAACGGGACAAATGTATAAAAAAAACTATATCGCAATCATGACATTTGTCCAAAAGAAATCAATTTTAATACTAATTTTCATAAAAAAACGTTATATATTTGATAAGCAATATATTACAAGAATATTAAAAAAACCTTAAAATCTACTTTTATGAAAAAAAACCTCTTGTTTTTAGTATTATTCACCTTTTTTAGCACTCCTTTTTATGCACAATTGCTCCAGTTTGGAGTAAAAGCCGGTGTAAATTTTTCGAATTTTACCGGAGGTGACATCGAAGGCTATGACTTCAAAACCATAACCAGCTATCATGCCGGAGTGGTTGCAGAAGTAAAAATTCTGGAAAATTTTTCAATTCAGCCGGAACTTTTATATTCCACTCAGGGAGCCGAACTAAAAGGACTCGGAGAACAGATCAAAAGCGAGCTGGGTTATATTTCCATCCCCATTCTGGCGAAGTTTTATCTAACCAGTAATAAATTAAGTCTTGAATTAGGTCCGCAGGCATCCTTTTTAGTAAGCAAACGCAATGAATTCAGCGGTAGCGATACCAAATCCTTTGATTTTGCTGTTGCCGGAGGTCTGGGCTATAAAATAACCAACAGTATATTCGTTCAGGGCCGTTATGCTCTCGGACTAACCGAAGTTTCTAAAGATGCTGATGTGAAAAACTCTACAATTCAGTTTTCTTTAGGATATTTATTTTAACATCACTCATATGTTAGTTAGTAAAGCCATTCTCCAGGGAATGGCTTTTTTATTCCGGACAGGCAGCAGAATCGGATTTTTCTGTATTTTTACAAAAACTGTATCCCATGAAACTCATCATCATCAACGGCCCTAACCTGAATCTTCTTGGCAAACGCGAACCGGAAATCTACGGCTCCCAGTCTTTTGAAGATTATCTTGAAATCCTGAAAAAAAACTTCCCGGATATCACACTGGAATACTACCAGAGCAACATTGAAGGCGAGCTTATTTCTAAAATTCAGGAAAAAGGATTTGACTATGACGGTATCATCTTAAACGCCGGAGCCTATACGCACACCTCCATAGGCATTGGCGATGCGATTAAGGCCGTAACCACGCCGGTTATAGAAGTTCACATTTCCAATACATTCTCCAGGGAAAGCTTCCGCCACCAATCCTATATTTCTCCTAATGTAAAAGGCATCCTGATCGGGTTTGGCTTAAAAAGCTACGATCTGGCAATTCAATCTTTTTTATAACGCCATGCAACCATTTTTTGTTTTAAATCGTCTTATCAGATAAGACACCTTATCAACAGCCTTAAATTACATTACATGAAGAAAACAATTACCCTGCTTACCTTATTATTCTCTACCGTTTTGTTAGCACAAATCAGAGGAAAAGTGACCACAGCATCCGGACAGGCCCTGCCTTATGCCAGCGTTCTTATTGAAAACACCTATAACGGTACGTCAACGAACGACAGCGGGATGTATGAACTGAATGTAAAAGAGAAAGGAAAATATACAATTATCTTTCAGTGCCTGGGTTTTAAAACCAAAAAGGCTACCGTTACCATTTCCGATTTCCCATACACCCTGGAAAACATTGCCCTTGAAGATGAAAATTTCACGCTTAACGAAGTAGTCATTAATAATAAGGAGAATCCGGCTTATCCGATAATCCGGAATGCGATAGCCAGCAGAAAAAAGAATATGGCCAAAACGGATAAGTTTGAAGCCGATTTTTATTCCCGCGGTATTTTTCGCGTTAAGGACATGCCTAAAAAAATTCTCGGACAGGAAGTAGGCGACTTTAACGGTTCGGTCGATTCCACCGGAACCGGTATTATCTACCTTTCGGAAACGGTTTCCAAAGTAGCTTTCGAAAAACCCAACAAGCTTCGGGAAGAGATCATCGCTTCCAAAATAAGCGGAAACGACAACGGTTTCAGTTATAATACCGCCCGCGGTACGCATTATGATTTTTACGAAAACTATGTGAGCCTCGGCATTAACATGGTTTCCCCTATAGCCAATAACGCCTTAAACTATTATAAGTACACACTGGAAAGTACTTTTTTTGACAATTACAATCACCTGATCAACAAAATCAAGGTTACTCCAAAAAGGGATAAAGAACCTGTTTTTGAAGGATACATTTATATTGTAGAAGACAGCTGGGCCATTTATGCGGTAGATTTTGACATCAAAGGCTACAGAATGCAGCAACCGGTTATCGAAACCATGAAACTGACACAGAGTTTTACCTACAATACCCATTCTGCCATCTGGGCAAAAAACATACAGACCATGGATTTCAGTGCCGGCTTTTTTGGTGTGAAATTCACCGGAAAGTTCACCCATGTCTTCAGCAACTATATCTTTAAAGACCAATTTGAGAAAAAAACGTTTTCTAACGAAATCGTAACGATTCAAAAAGAAGCGAATAAAAAAGACAATGACTACTGGAATACTTTCCGTCCGGTTCCGTTAACCGAAGAAGAGGTTACCGACTATAAAAAGAAAGACAGTATTCAAACCTTAAGAACATCAAAAGTATACCTGGATTCTATTGATGCCAAGAAAAATAAATTCCGTCCGTCAGACATTCTTCTGGGCTATACACACCGCAATTCCTTTAAAAAAGAAACCTACAACTACGATGGTATTTTAGACATTACCTCATTAGGCTTTAATACAGTTCAGGGATGGAATCTTGGTTCCGGCTTTTCCTACCGCAAATGGGATCAGGAAACAGGAAAATCAACCTACATTGGCACCAAACTGAACTATGGTTTTGCAGAAGACCGTTTGCGTATAACCGGTTCTTTCACCCACCATTTTAATGCCACGAACTATGCCGTACTGGACATTAGCGGCGGAAGCAGTATCGAACAGTTCAACCCGGAAAACCCTATCAGCAACCTGCTCAACTCTGTGACCACTTTATTTTTCAAAAACAACTTTGCAAAATACTACAACAAAGAAGCGATCCGCATAAGCTACGGCCAGGAGGTTGTTAACGGTGTAACACTTACCGGTAAAGTAGAATATTCCGCCCGAAAACCACTGTTCAACAATACCGATTATGTATTGCTCAAACGGGATAAAGACTACACGTCCAACAATCCGTTACTACCGGAAGACAATACGGTTGCTCCGTTTGAAAAGCATAATCTTGTAAAAGCGTCCTTATCCACCCGAATCCGCTTCGGACAAAAATACATCACCAGACCGGACAGAAAGGTAAATATCCCGAATGATAAATATCCGTCCCTGTTGCTAACGTATGAAAAAGCATTTGCCGGCAGTGCCGACAACTATAATTATGATTTGCTATCCGGTGCCGTTAATTATGGCAAAACATTAGGAAACAAAGGTGATCTGGGAATACGCTTAAAAGCCGGTAAATTTTTCAATGCCGACAATATTTCATTTATCGATTACAAACATTTTAACGGCAACCAGACCCACATCGGGACCACAGACCGTTACCTGAATGTTTTCAACCTGCTTCCTTATTACTCAAACAGTACTAACGATGCTTATCTGGAAACACATATCGAGCACAATTTCAACGGTTATATCATGAATAAAATTCCGTTGTTAAACAAACTGCAATGGAACCTGATTGTTGGTTTCCACCAGATCAATACGCCAACAACAAAACCTTACCAGGAATTCACAGCCGGATTTGACAATATAGGATGGGGTAAATTCCGTATGCTTCGCGTGGATTATGTCCGTTCTTATCAAAACGGATTCCAGACAGACGGTATCGTTTTCGGATTAAAATTCCTTAATATTATTGACTAAAAATCAAAAAGCCGGATAATCTCTTATCCGGCTTTTTGATTTTGCTATTTTTTCATAAAAACATCATATCCAAAACGGATCAGGGTTCCGATCACGACTATTAAAAAGAAAATCCGGATAAAACCATTTCCTTTATTGATCGCCAGTTTAGCACCAACCCAACCGCCCAAAGCGTTACAGGCAGCCATTGGCAGCGCAACCATCCAGATTATCTTTCCTTTCAGCAAAAACAGGCAGATCGATCCGAAATTTGTTGCCAGATTTACCATTTTAGCATTTGCGGAAGCATGTAAAAAATCAAATCCCAATAGGGAAATAAAGGCTACCACAAAAAAGCTTCCGGTTCCCGGACCAATAAACCCGTCATAGAATCCCACAACCACACTTATTAATGCGGCATAAATTACCTGGCGTTTGTAACTGAGTGCCTTTTCCTGCCGCTGTCCGAAATCCTTTTTCAGGAACGTATAAATCGCCAGAAAAACAAGTACAGCCAACAATAGCGGTTTCATAAAATCATTGCTCACCATCGTTAACAGGGTAGAACCCGCAAAAGCCGCTAAAAATGCCAGACCAGCCATTAACAGCAATAACCGCCAGTTCATCGTGACTTTTTTCAGGTACTGATAGGCCGCAAAACTGGTGCCGCTGAAAGCCGGAATCTTTAACGTCCCTATCACCGACGACACGGCATAATTGGGTAATAAAACCAGCGCTATAGGTGTTTGTATCAAACCGCCGCCGCCAATAATGGCATCGATAAACCCTGCGGCAAAAGCCGCCAGGCAAAGAAACAGTAAGGTCGTTATTTCCATGGTTTTAAAAAGAAAAGAGCTAAATTCTAACAGAACTCAGCTCTTCAATATTATTCTTATCTAAATATTAAACGCGTACTATTTTGGCTCCGATCGCTCTTAAACGCTCGTCGATTTTTTCGTAACCGCGGTCAATTTGTTCAATATTCTGGATCGTACTGGTTCCTTTTGCCGATAAGGCTGCAATTAAAAGGGAAATTCCGGCACGGATATCAGGAGAAGACATTATGGTCGCTTTTAACTGCGATTTGAAATCATGTCCGATAATCGTCGCTCGGTGCGGGTCGCAAAGAATAATTTTCGCTCCCATATCGATCAGTTTATCCACGAAGAACAAACGGCTTTCAAACATTTTCTGATGAATCAGCACTTCTCCTTTTGCCTGTGTTGCCACAACAAGGATGATACTTAATAAATCCGGTGTAAATCCAGGCCATGGTGCATCGGCAATAGTTAATATTGAACCGTCAATATCCGTTTTAATTTCATATCCGTCAACGTGAGCCGGTATGTGAATATCGTCACCTCTTCGTTCCAGCGTAATTCCTAATTTACGGAAAGTACCCGGAATCACTCCTAAATTATCCCAGCTAACGTTTTTAATCGTAATCTCACTTTGGGTCATCGCTGCCAGACCAATCCAGGAACCGATCTCGATCATATCCGGAAGGATTCTGTGCTCACAGCCGCCAAGTGCTTCAACACCTTCAATTTCCAATAAGTTAGATCCTACACCGTGAATCTTGGCGCCCATAGCGTTCAGCATTTTACACAACTGTTGTAAATATGGTTCGCAGGCTGCGTTATAAATGGTTGTTTTTCCTTCTGCCAAAACTGCGGCCATAACAATATTTGCCGTCCCGGTTACCGAAGCCTCATCCAGAAGCATGTAGGTTCCTTTTAGTCTTTCGGCTTCCACGCCATAGAAATGGTCTTCTTTATTGTATCGGAATTTTGCTCCTAAACTGATGAATCCTTCAAAATGGGTATCCAAACGACGGCGTCCGATTTTATCACCTCCCGGTTTCGGAATATATCCTTTCCCAAAACGTGCCAATAACGGCCCGACAATCATGATAGATCCTCTTAATGCTCTTCCTTCATCTTTAAAAGCAACCGACTCCAGATAGTTTAAATTAACGTCATCTGCCTGAAAAGTATAGGCATTTGGCCCTATTTTCTGAATCTTAACACCTAAATTCCCTAATAACGTAATCAGTTTGTTAACGTCGATAATATCGGGAATATTAGAAATCGTTACTTTTTCAGGTGTAAGCAACACCGCACACAAAATTTGTAATGCTTCATTTTTTGCTCCCTGAGGGGTTATTTCTCCTTTTAATTTTATACCTCCTTCAATTTTGAATGTTCCCATATGGTAAAAGAAAATTACGCTTTTCGGTTATTATTTTTATTGTTATTGTTGTTACTATTTTTCTGATTGGTGAAATTTTTATTGCTGTTCGCATTTCCGCCATTCTTTTGTTTGCTGCCAAATTGTGTTTTGTTGGACTGCTTTTTGTTCACCCGCATTAGATCGGTTGTATTTGAAAGCTCCTCATCTGTTTTCAGCAGGTTAATTTTACCTCCGGACAGTTCATAGAGGTGTTCAAAAATAACTTCATCCTTCACACTATCCTTATTCCAGCTCAGGTAGGACTTTTTCATGTGATTGGCAATAACCATAATCAAAGCGTTTTTCAGCTCTCCTTCTTCCCATTTATTAGCAACATCAATCATGTACTTAATATTATTTCCGTAGAAACGATATTTCGGAAAATTCTGAGGATAGGCTAATCTGTCCGGCTTCTGATTCAATACTTCTTTATTCGGAATCGGATACGGCGAATCTACATCCAGCGTAAAATCGGACATTATAAAAAGCTGATCCCATAATTTATGCTGGAAATCCGGCACATCTCTCAGGTGCGGGTTCAAACTTCCCATTACCGTAATGATATATTTTGCCGCTTTGTTTCGTTCGTCCCTGTCTTCAATTACCGTTGCCTGGTTGATCAGTTTCTGCAAATGACGTCCGTATTCCGGAATAATCAAATGCGGGCGCTCGGCATTGTATTCAAGAAAACCAATAGCTTCTTCTGGGCTGTACTTCATTCTTTTTTGAATTTATAAAGAAATAATTCCTTCAATTTTTGATAGTTCAAGATACTTATCAATCACGCTTTGTGCGCTGTTCATTGTAACATTAATGGACACACTGGTATATTTTCCCGTTTTGGATTGACTCGTTTGTATAACGGCTCCTACTCCGTCGAAAGATTTCTCTATTATCGCCACTTTTTCAGTATCGGTAGGGACAATAAATTTAAACAAATATTCTGAAGGCCAAAGTGTTGAATTGGTTAATTCTTCTTTAAGTCTGTGGTAAAATTCTTCTGTTTTCTTATCCATCTTCATACAAAATAAAAGCAAATATACATTAGAGTTATGAATTATGAAGCATCAAACAGGATAAATCCGATAACTCTGAAATTATAAATTAAAAACTATTCTTTTGATTAAACAAAAAAATGTAAATTTGCGCCTTATTTTTAAAAAGTGAATAAGGAAATTGTTGTTATAATTGGAGGACCGGGTTCGGGGAAAACCACACTTATTGATGGTTTAACGGATAGAGGATATACTTGTTATCCTGAAATTTCCCGTGAGGTAACTTTGGAGGCCCGTAAACAGGGAATTGAACAACTCTTCCTGGAAAGACCGCTGCTTTTCAGTGAATTACTGCTGGAAGGAAGAAAAAAACAATTTGTCAGTGCAACCAATGAAGCAGCTGAAATTGTTTTTCTAGACCGCGGTATTCCCGATGTACTGGCTTATATGCACTACATTGGCGATGCTTATCCCGCTTTTTTCGACAACGCCTGCAAAGAACACAAATATTCCAAAATTTTTATCCTTCCACCCTGGGAAGACATTTACATCAGCGACGATGCGCGCTATGAAAACTACGAACAGGCTGTTTTAATTCACGAACACCTTGTAGAAACCTATGAAAAATACGGCTACAATCTAATCGAAGTACCAAAAGACACTGTAGATAGCAGAATTCTTTTTATATTAGACAAACTTTCAAAATAATTACGAATCAGGCACGGCAATACTTTCCGGTATTGACGCAGCAGGACTCCTAACATTTATTTGATGTCTGAAGCTCTAAAAACTCTTCAAAAATATTGGAAGTACGACAGTTTTCGGGATCCTCAGGACATGATTATTCAGTCTGTCCTTGACGGAAAAGATACGTTTGCACTATTGCCAACCGGAGGCGGAAAATCAATTTGCTTTCAGGTTCCGGGCATTATGCTGCCGGGTATCTGCCTTGTTATTTCCCCTTTAGTAGCCCTGATGAAGGACCAGGTACAAAACCTGCAAAAAAGAAACATTAAAGCAATTGCCCTAACCGGCGGAATTTCGTCCGATGAAATTATCGACCTGTTAGACAACTGCCAGTTTGGAAACTACAAATTCCTGTATGTTTCTCCGGAACGACTGCAGTCGGACTGGATTATCGAAAGAATCAAAGGACTGCCGATTAACCTGATTGCCATTGACGAAGCACATTGTGTTTCCCAATGGGGACATGATTTCCGCCCGGCCTATCTTAAAATTGCAACTTTAAAAAGTTTTTTTCCAAAAGTTCCTTTCCTGGCACTGACCGCATCGGCAACCGAACGCGTACAGGAAGACATCTGTAAAGAACTGCTCCTGGACAATCCCGTTCTTTTTAAAAAATCCTTTGCCCGGGAAAATATCGCCTATATGGTCTTTGAGGCCGAAGACAAATTACACCGGATAACCCAGATGCTGACCAAAAATCCGGGGCCTTCCATTATTTACGTCCGCAACAGGAAATCCTGCCACGATATAGCCGCACAGCTCACCTCGCTGGGATTCCGTACCGCTTTTTATCACGGCGGATTATCCACCAAGGACAAGGAACGGCAAATGCAGCTCTGGATGGAAGAAAGCGCACAGGTGATTATTGCCACCAATGCTTTCGGAATGGGCATTGACAAGCCCAACGTTAAAACGGTAATCCACGTTCAGCTGCCCGAAAATCTTGAAAATTATTACCAGGAGGCCGGAAGAGCCGGAAGAAACGGTGAAAAAGCGTTTGCGGTTACCCTGATCGCACCTTCCGACATTGGCACCACCAAAAATCAGTTTATAGAAGTACTGCCAGACAAAACTTTTTTAAAGGAAGTCTATATCAAGCTCAACAACTATTTCCAGATTGCTTACGGCGAAGGCTTTAACGATTCCTTTTCGTTCAATCTGAATCATTTTTGCCTGCATTATAAATTCCCGGTTTTAAAAACCTTTAATGCCCTACAGTTTTTAGACCGCCAGGGCGTGATTACCTTATCGGCGACTTTCTCCGAAAAAGTGACCATCCAGTTCCTGTTACCCAGCAAGGAGATCATCCGGTATATCAGCCTGAACAGTGCAGACGAAGCGGTTATTGTTGCTGTTTTGCGGAATTACCCGGGTGTTTACGATATGGAAACCCCTATTAACAGCAGTTTGATCGCCCGTAAGGCAGGTACCTCTGAAGATACCGTTTTTCAGATTTTAAAGCGTTTACACGAAAAAGAAATCATAAGCTTTAACAGCCAGGCAAACGACAGCCAGCTCACTTTTAACGAAGTACGGGAAGACAGCCTTACCATTAACAGGCTTTCCAAGTTTTTAGAAAAGCAAAACGACCTGAAAATTGCCCAATTTGAAGCGGTTGTTGCCTATATGACCGATAAAAAACTATGCAAGAGCCGTTTTATTCTAAACTATTTCGGCGAGCAAAACACTACCGATTGCGGCAGCTGCTCCGTTTGCATCACCAGAAAGAAAGCACCGTCCGATCCTGTAGCCACCGCAAAGGAGATCGTGGCGCTTTTAAAAAATAGTCCGCTAACGTCAAGAGAAATTGAAAACAGGCTTAATTTAACGCCGGAGGAAACTATATTTGCAATTCAGCTGCTGCTGGAATACAACAGCATTACCCTAAACACTAAAAATCAATACCTTTTAAAATAATGAATACGCTACGAATCGTTTTTATGGGAACTCCCGATTTTGCAGTCGGAATTCTGGACACTATATATCAAAACAATTATGAAATTGCCGCTGTAATCACAGCTCCGGACAAACCTGCCGGACGCGGGCAAAAATTAAAATATTCTGCCGTAAAGGAATATGCATTAGCAAAAAACCTTCCGATACTGCAGCCGACAAATTTAAAGGACCCGTCTTTTTTAAGCGAATTAAAAAGTCTGAATGCCAATCTGCAGATCGTGGTGGCTTTCCGGATGCTGCCGGAAGCAGTCTGGAAAATGCCAAGCCTGGGGACTTTTAACCTTCATGCCTCCCTGCTGCCGGAATACCGTGGTGCTGCCCCGATTAACTGGGCAATCATTAACGGTGAAACCAAAACCGGAGTGACTACTTTTTTTATTGATGATAAAATCGATACCGGTGCTATGATTTTAAGTTCCGAAACCGAAATTGAACCCAATGAAACTGCCGGCGAGCTGCACGACAGGCTGATGCACCTGGGAAGCGACACCGTGATCCGGACTTTACAGCAAATTGAAAAAGGCGACGTTACCACAACCATACAGGCCGAAAGCAGCGACATTAAAACCGCTTATAAACTCAATAAAGAAAACTGCAAAGTAGACTGGAGCAAAAAAGGAGAAGAAATTCACAACCTGGTAAGAGGTTTAAGTCCCTACCCGGCTGCCTGGTGTTTTATAAACGACAAAGAACAGGAATGGAACGTGAAGCTTTATGAGACTTCTTTTGAAGCGGCAAACCATGATTTTGCTGCCGGAAAGATTCTGGCAACAAAAAAAGATTTAAAGGTCGCTGTACAAAACGGTTACGTTCAGATTCACCAATTACAATTTCCCGGAAAGAAGCGAATGAAGACATCCGAACTCTTAAACGGAATTGTTTTTTCTGAAAACGCAATCGCTTCTTAAGTGGCGTAAACACTAATATTTGCAAAAATTTGAGAAAAACAACTAAGTTTATTAACAATCGCACTTAGTTATCAACATTTTACCGTAAAAACAGCCAAAAGACTTGTGTAATTGGGAAATCCACATAATTTTGTAAGACAATTAATTAATTTTAACCAAACAATTAATAACTAGAATTATGAACAAATCAGAATTAATCGATGCAATCGCTGCAGACGCAGGTATTACTAAAGCAGCTGCTAAATTAGCTTTAGAGTCTTTTTTAAATAATGTTGAAGGTACTTTAGCTAAAGGTGGAAGAGTATCTTTAGTAGGTTTTGGTTCTTGGTCAGTTTCTAAAAGAGCTGCAAGAGAGGGAAGAAATCCTCAAACAGGAAAAACGATCAAAATTGCAGCTAAAAATGTTGTAAAATTCAAAGCTGGTGCTGAATTAGAAGGTTCTGTAAACAAATAATAATTTGTTAGACAAAAATAATAAAACCTCTCGTTGAGAGGTTTTTTTTATGCATTAAACGATTTTTTTTTGACCGATTCTATTTTTTTTGTTAAATTTAATTCTAAACTCTCAGGAAATGATTTCAATTAAGCCTCAAAAAGGAAATCTGCTCATTGCAGAGCCTTCAATTATAGGAGATCTTTCATTTAACAGATCCGTGATATTATTAGCCGACCACAACAGTGACGGTTCGGTAGGATTTATTTTAAACAAACCGCTGGGATATTCCATACAGGATTTAATCCCTGAAATCCATTCGAATTTTAAGATCTACAACGGCGGTCCGGTTGAGCAGGACAACCTGTATTTTATCCACAACGTTCCTGAATTAATTACCAACAGTATTGAAATTTCCAATGGAATCTATTGGGGCGGCGATTTCGAGTTAACCAAAGAACTGATCAACGCCGGAAAGATAAAAAAAGGGAATATCCGTTTTTTCCTGGGCTATACCGGTTGGGATATCCATCAGCTGGAACACGAACTTGAAGAAAATTCCTGGATTGTGAGTGAGAACAGTCATAAAAATAAAATCATTGGAAAATCCACTGTTCACTTCTGGAAAGAAAAAATCATGGAGCAGGGAGGCGATTACTTAATCTGGTCCAATGCTCCCGAAAATCCTGTATTAAATTAATTCAAACGGATAAAGGCGTTTAGCTTTTTAACCAAATCTGCTGAAAATTCTGTTTTATAGTCCTTTTTACGGTATTTCGTGATGGGCTGAACACCTTTTATCACATTCGTAAGAAACAACTCGTCTGCCTTCTGTAAATCGAAAGGAGAAATAGATTGTTCCACCACTTCCAGTCCTTCCATTTTTCGGGAAAGCGCCAGCACCTGTTTTCGCATGATACCGTTCAAACATCCGTCTGCAATGGGTGGTGTAATTAATTTGCCATCCATCAGCATAAAAAGATTTGCCTGCAGTGCTTCCACCACATTTTTCTCATCATTCATCACCAGGCAGTTTTCATAACCGTTTTCATAAGCAAAAATACTTCCGGTTATCTGCACCATTCTGTTCGTACTCTTTAAAGTCGAAAACAACTGCCTGGTCACATAGGCATCCTTAAACAATTCTACTTCATAAGCCGCAGCATCAAAAGCATACAGTGCATTTTCAAGCGGCTCGGCAGTAACGATAAAAGCCACTTCATTGGTTTTAGGCAGGTAAAAGCCGCCATTTTCCCGGAATACAGAAAAACGTACCCTGTAGGAAGCGACCTGCTCTTTTGTTTTCAAAAGTTCCAGCACCTGTGTTTCAAAATATTCCATCGTAAAGTTCATCGGAAGATCCATACGAAGGATTCTTGTGGAAGCCATTAACCGAAAATAATGATCTTCCAGGAAAAGAATTTTATTATCTAATACTTTCAACGTTTCAAAAACGGCATCGCCATACAGAAAACCTCTGTTTTCCTGAATCTGAATCCCCGAATTTTCAACTATTAAACCATTATAATTAATCATAAAAAAAGCCCTGATTTTATTTCAGGGCAAATATACTTTATATAAACCGAAACTACACAGAACCGATTACATGTTTTAAATCGGAAATCTGATTTTCCCACAGCAGCTTTGCTTCGTGCAAATCGCCATGTTCGGCAAAATCAACAACCATTAACGAAACGTCTTTTGTAATTTCATCTTCCAATATGCGCAACTCAAAATAATATTCGCTATCCTTATCATTATCATCAACCCAGCGGAACTTCACTTTTTCACCTGACTTTTTTGAAGCCAGCCGTGCTTTCTCCTCAGAATCATCCCAAATGAAGGTAAAAAACTCCCCTCTTGAGTTTACATTATCTGCAAACCATTCTGACAAACCGGAAGGCGTTGAAATATATTGATACAATAACTGGGGGGATGACATTATAGGAAATTCTAATTCGTATTTTACTTTACCTTCCATATATTAAATTTTTCGGAAATATATAGAATAATACATACAAAAAAAAAGAATTTCAGAAAAAATATTTTTTTTAAAAATATATTTGGAAGCTTCGAATTTAGTCTTATATTTGCACCCGCATTCAAGGATGTAACACGAAAGACGAAATGGCGAGGTAGCTCAGTTGGTTAGAGCGCAGGATTCATAACCCTGAGGTCACGGGTTCAACTCCCGTCCTCGCTACAAGGAAAATAAAGGGCTGATAGAAAATTCTATCAGCCCTTTTGCATTTGGTATAACGAGTCAGATCTATAAAAAAACATTTTAACTAATCGGTTAAAACATAAGACATTGGTGTTCTTTTTAATTCTTTTCGTACAATAAAAAAAATAAAAAGATAGCAGGAAAATTACTATTTCTGTATCCGGGTAAAGAGAAAGGTGCTCCCCTTTACAGGAATAAAGCGAAGCACCTGAGAAGAGAAATTTAGTCGCCTTTGCTTGCTGCAACGACCGTTTCGATAAATTCGTCCATCTGTTCGAGTTTTTCGTTTTCACCATTTTCTTCATATTGGACGCGCATCGAACGCAGGACATTCAGGAACTTTTCGAAAACATGTTCCCGGATGATCGGTGAATCGACTACTTTGTACAGACTGCGTAACATCCAGACACGGTTGTATTCCGTACGCGACATCACGACGTAAAAGCCCTGAGCCATTTCTACTGACCAATCGCGCAATTCAGTCAGAATTCGCGCTGCGCCGAATTGACCGGAAGCGATACTGTCAAAAAACGTCTCGATTTCTTCGAACAATCCGGCCGATGCTTCGTCATTTTGTTCCTTGAAAAATTCTTTGAGCGATTGCGCCGCGGTCTGCGCATTGATATAAACATTTCCGGACGGATAAATAAACCCAGAAAGGTCGATTTCGCCTCCGTAAATCCCGTCAATAAATATTGCAAGTCCCCGCAAATAATGTCCGACGTCCTCATGGGACAGATATTCGTTATACCCTGGCAATACTTCCATAAATTTATCGAGAGCGACGTTCCAATCTTCATGTTCCGCCCATCGCTCGATCAGGAAAACAGCACAGGTGCGTTCGATCATCTCGTGGTCCAGGTGGGCACTGGTGAGTGAATTGTTGCGGTAGCTGTCGAGGAAAAGATCGATTCCGCTGAAATAACCCTGGAGCGAATCACTTTTGAGTAATTCAAGTATTTGTTCTTTCATATATTCCGTTTAGGATAGTTTTCACTTATGTTGTAATCGAAGTACAACGCGTCGGGGTCGGTTTGTTTACCCTGAACTTCAGACGCGTTGCATTTTGATACCCTTAATTTTTTGTTTTTTTGACAATCTGTTCCATTAAAGCTTGCTGAAATTGCTCTTTCGGTAGTTCTTTTGGAATCGCAAACAATCCGTAGACAACATTACCGTACTTTATTCTGTCCGGAAAATCCTCTTCGAGGTCGATTATTGTACGTATTGTATAATTTTCATCGAGTAGAAACGGTAACTGTCCGTCATAGATCTTTGCAATCCTAATCCCATCGCTTTTCGTACCCATCGCTTTCGACATGTGTTCGGCGATTGCATTGCCTCCGTACATACTGTTCATGTTAACGAGTACGAAATTTTTGTCTACAGCCAGATCGAAACGCATCAGTTCGTAATTCGATTCATCCGGTTTTGGAAGCTTGAGCTGGTACTCCGAAGATTTAACCAAACTGTCGTTCGAATCCCAAACCGAAATTTTATAATTACCTGTCGGAACTTGCTGAATAAGCGATTCGTCCGGTTTGATTTTACTGTCGATGGTGTATATTTTCTCCAGTTTCCCGTCGGCCATTATTTGTTCAAAAGTCACGGATCGCAATTCTGTTCCCGTATTCATGAATTTAATAGCCTGAGTTGGCCCGGTGCTTCCGTTTTGAATATAATAAATTACATAGGCGATAGCTATTAAAGCGATAAACGCCAGGCAGCCGATTTTAAAAAATTTTTTCATAATTTTCGAAGTAAGTCACGTTCCCATTTTGCATCAATGGGCGTATTAAAATGTTTTTGTGTTATATAAGTGTTTCTTGTGTAACCTGAGACGTCTGAGTCGCCTGAAACGAGTTTCCATCTGTCGTAATCGATTTCCGTTGGAATATAACGTGCGATTAGTTTTGGTTCGCCGTTAATTTGTGCCAGTATAAAACAATCGTCCAACGTCATATCTTTCGGATTGGCGGCCGACAGGTAGCATACCCATATTTCTTCGTAATGACGATGGTCATACTGTACGATTTCATACAGGTAACGCGGTTTTGGTTGTTCGTTTTCAGATGTCCGAACTTTTTCCCACCCGAAATCGATTTCGCTATAATAACTCCTTGTTAAATCCGTCATCGCATGTAATTGGTCCTTCATGGAAGTGTCGTTAGAGCGCAAGGCTTTGGTTTCGATTTTGATGAAATCTTCTAAAAAATTCCTGACGCTATCCATTTTGATGCGTCTGTCGTTTTTGTGATACTCATAAAAAGTCCATTGGTCTTTAAGTACTTCGTTCAACACGTTCCAGCCTTGTCTTTGCGACAAGTCGATCGCATATTGCCACGAGGCTTCCACAAGGTCCAAACGTTTTGCAAGACCCGCCCAATAGGCCGCAGCTATCAAGGCATTCCAGCAGGATTCGGCATCGTTGTATTCTTCATCAAAACGCTTTGCAGCCATCCAGTGGTGCTCTCCTGCGTATTGTTTGCCTTCGATCAGGCTTGTAGCTTCATACAGCGGATGGTTGGCTACTTCTTCTGGCAAAAAACCTTCATGATCACGAGCTGAATTGATCGAGAGGCTCACGCCCCACATCATGCTTTTAGATTCACCATAGTGGTATTCATATTTTTTGAAGCCCATCTCATCGCAGTCCAATCCAAGCGGCATGCGCGCATACTTCCAAAGATGCCAATACTGCTT
The DNA here is from genome assembly GCF_013389455.1 of Flavobacterium inviolabile. Taxonomy (NCBI): domain Bacteria; kingdom Pseudomonadati; phylum Bacteroidota; class Flavobacteriia; order Flavobacteriales; family Flavobacteriaceae; genus Flavobacterium; species Flavobacterium inviolabile. Next base: position 3,892,181 of record NZ_CP058278.1, read on the forward strand.
TTCCATTTGAGTTTTATTCTTAGGCTCCAGATCGTAAGCCCGTTCCGTGAGCGCACTACGCACGTATGCATTCCAGATACCATAGTCTTCCTCCTGGAATTCGGGTAGAAATTTCTTGTCGGCAATTAACTGAGCGAAAAGATCGAACGCTTTTTTGTGTTCGGGCGTGTCGTAATAATGGTTCCAGAAATCACAGAAAAAAACGTCACGGTTTTTCTTTGCTTTTTTAAAACGCTCCTGATTTTCCTCATCCAACAGATAGGACTTGAGAAAATCGAGATCCCCTTCTCCCAGATAATCAAAAAGCGGTTTCGACTGACTGATCGCGGCATCCATGTTGGATTTTAAAGCTTTGATTGCGGTAGCGGTTTCCATCAGTTTTAGGTATGCCATTGGAATCATCGCTTTCAGGTTGGGTGCCTGGGTGATGGCAGCCACATCACTGTAAAACCCGGTATAAACCTTTACCACGGGTTCGTCTTTCAAAGACGTCATACGAGGCGAAAGCGATACCGCTAAGGTGCTGCCGGATGCCGGTTCGAACGCAAAAGGAGCCAGAAACCAGAATCCGTTTTCAAACATGCGCATCTGTTTGAGCAGACTTCCCTTCCTGTTGAATTCGATTTTTAATGCCTCCCGGGTTTCCTGTCCTTCATACAGGCGACTTAGCTCGGCTTGTAAGCTATTTAACTGTATCATTTTTAGGTCGATTGGTGGAATTGACGCAGTAAACGCGTCTTTGGCGAATAGTACAGATTGTACGAACCATAGACTTCATCGTCGTAAAGTGTAGCGATGTATTCCATCACCTCGCCGTTTTCATCTTTAAAGATGTCGAGCGAATAATCGGTTTTGCGCACATTATCCTTTTCGTAGGTGGTTTGATCCCAAATAGGTTCCCCTCCCATGTAAATGCTTTCGCTTTTTACCGATTTGTCAACTTCGAAATAGATCGGCTCCTCTTTGTATCCGTAAAAATTGTCCTCCATTTCATCGGCACACCATTTGAGAAACTTCTCATCGAAATCCGAGATCGGGGTTTCGCTGTACGATACAATTTCGTATTTGTTGTCAGCGGTAAGCCTGAAATCGGCATAATCCAGAAAAACCGGCGTCACGATAAAATGGAACACAAGATCGGTGAATTCCGGTTTTATAAAATGCCCCGGAATACTGTATTGCGGCAACAGGATTTGCTGTTCGAAATGTTCAGGCTCGGCAAGGACGTCTGCGGGTTTCGGAAAAGAGACGATTATTTTGCTCAGGTCTTCCGGTTGGGCAACCTGCCTAAGTCCGATGGGTTTTGATCTTGCCATTACTTTGATTGTAAATTGTTACCGGATATGCTTTGAAGCGCTTGTCTGACTTCGTGCACGAGTTTTGCATTCTGCTCTTTTTCGCCTTTGAGTAATATCGATTTCAAAATGGCAACCAGGATAATCCCCGGAATAAGAGCAATCAGACCACCCAAACCGGCAGCGATTTTATGTCCCGGCAAAAACGCAAGCGGTTCGATATTGTTGTAACCCATATACGCACCGATCGCCAAAAACAAAAGCAGCACCGAATACGTGATCATGTTACCCATTTTGGATGATTCGCTCACATCGAGTTTCAAGACATCCCGAGTTGATTTTTCCCATTTCAAACCGACGGCGGCTCCTATTTTGTTGCCTTGGCGCACTTTTATTTCGTGTGACCAATTTTTGTCCGCATCCGTGAAATCATCGGCCGAAATGGCGTAGGACGAACCGAATTTAGATTGAAGTATTGATGTTATGTCGTTTGCTGCTTGCTTCAACGCTGTGTTTGTGTTTGCGTTGGGATTTATTTTATAAGTAATATTTTCCATGTTTTCAGGGGCTTATTTATGCTTTCGGTTTTATTTTTTTCGGAGTTAGCAGTTTCGCAATTTCGGCGTCGTTCCAATGCTCGGCTACCTCTTTTGCGGTGATTCCGGGAGAAAGCGGTCCTAAACCTTTGGTACTTCCGACAGAAGTGTCGAGACCGGCTTTGACCAGGATTTTAGCCATTTCGGCAGGTCCGCCAATATCGCCCAGGTAATGCCCGGCTGTCCATCCGTTTTCGTCGACTGCATTTATGTCCTGTTCCGGGTGGAGTTTGAAAAAAGCTTTCAACCCGTCGAGGCGTTTGCTGCGTGCGATGTAATGCAAGGACGCGATTCCTTCATTGTTCTTAATTTCAAAAGACGCGCCTTTTTTGGCCAATGCCGTCATCACTTCAGGCTCTCCTACAGAACACGCCATGATCATTGGCGTATTGCCGTTGTTACCACGGGCGTTTACGTCTGCACCTTTTTTGATCAAATATTGGGCAAGATAGATGCATTCCACATAGTTGCGATGCTGGGTTGGTCCCCAGGAATATCCGGAGATGTCGTATTGATCCATAAGCGAAAGCACACGTCCCTTTTCGTTTGCCCCGCCATTGAACGGTTTTATATAGCGGAAACAGCCATTGTCTATCTGGTATTTCACGTGTATACCGGAATTTGTTCCTTCAGATTCCCAATGTTCCACTTTGGCTTGTCCCATACGCAGCAAAACGTTGAGTAAAGGTGAAAATCCGAAATCATCCAGAGAATTTACGTCTGCACCGGCGTCGACAAGTCGCCATCCTATCGCATAACTGCCAAAAGAAGCAGCTACGTTCAAGGCCGTTTTCTGTTCCTGATCTCTGGCTTCGATCGGGGCTTTTTTGATTTCAGGCAGGTCGAGTATTTCGAAAAAGTTGTTTGCCGCAGCAACGTGTAGTACCGTTCCAAGGCTGGAAGTCACCACGTCGAGTTTAGCGCCGTTGTCAATTAGATCCCGTACGACATTTAGATGTTTGTAAGCTGCCGCTAAGTGGATCGGATAAAACGATTGGTTGTCGGCCACGTTCGGATTAGCACCGTGTTTGAGCAAAAGCTGTACGATTTCGCGATGGCCGTTTGCCGCCGCGCAATGCAAAGCGCCTGAATTTGGTCCCATGGCACTTGCATCTGCCCCTTTGGCGAGCATTTGCTTTACAGTTTCCAGATCACCTGCTTCAGAGGCGATTACGAGTTCTTTGTTCATATCCATATTTGTTTTTTGATTGGTTTGGTTGTTCAAATGGAAGCCCCGCCCCGGACAGCATTTTTATCCGAGGCCTGAAAAAGTAAGATGTATTTGAAATTATTTTGCCACAGTAGCTTTTGCTGCTTCGTACATTAACTTAACATCATCAGCACTGTAATCCGTGAATTGGTCAGGAGATTGGTCGTGGCTCATTCCTTCCTGTATAACAACGGAAGACTGGCCGGTGGTTACACCATAAGTGAAAGCCAGTTTACCTTCATTGTTCTGTTTCACAAAACCGGTCGGGTCTTCGGTCACGAATTTGTCAAAGCCAGGATTCATTTCCTTATCGCCTGTCATTTCCTTGATTAGTCCTACCGATTCTTCAGCATTTCCTTCGCGGATCGAAAAAGTCAGCTTGAACAATTTTCCGCCGTACACGAAGATTTCACCTTCTGTAGTGCTTTTAATAACTTTTGCATCTTTCGGAGCTTTTGTCACAACAGGAATTCCGTAGCTGCTCAAATCAAGATCAACGAATTCAGCGAATACCAGCGGTTTTTCAGGAGCAGCGGTTTCTTCTGTTGCAGCTGCTGCGCCTTCAGATTTGCTACCGTTGCAGCTGTAAGTCGTGATGGCAAGCGTCGCGATGGCTGCCAAAAGAAGGAATTTTTTGTTCTTCATGTTTATTATTATAGTTTTATTGGTTTCGGGTAAGCTTTTTTAAAATGAATGCGGGAATCTTTATGCGAATCGTGCCTGAACAATAGCAGCTATTGTTAATTGAATAAAAATCTATCGGGCGTTAAAAATTACCCTTAACAAAAATAGGAAAACTCCTATAACAAAATGTAATGAAAATGTGAAATATTTGCTTAATCCTTAACAGCAATAAGCTGAATATGACAAATCCGAAAATTTACCATCACATTCATTATTATTAATAAAATGTAAGGTCTCTTTTTTCTTCTCTTTATTTTTTTATTTCTACATCTAAAGAATTCAGAAATTTCCTGCTGAAAATACAATATAAAATTAATTCCGCAAAATAGTTGTATGTAAAAAGCAAACCGCAGCTAATCCGCCGATATACGTTTACAAAACAATCAGCTTCTTTTTTCAGGAAAAATTTTAGCTGCCTTTTAATTTATCACTTTGTTAATTTTCACTGAACCTTAAAATTCTTTTAAAAATCCAACACAACATGCTAATTACCTACAATTTGTAGTAACAAAATGTTATAAATAAATGATGATTTTTATCATTTGTTTAATCATAAATTAACCTTAAAATAACGATTAGTCACTATTTAAGATAAAAACAAAAAGATTTAATATCATTTTATTTAATAAACAATATTAATTAATAAAGTTATGTTAATTTTTTTTCATTAATTTTGAAGACCCAAAAGCCCAATTATATGAAAAAAACTACATTAATAATTTTATTATTATTAGTATTAACTACTGTATTTGCCCAAACCGAACCCAATCTTAAAAAAGCACAGAATTATTTAAACACTAAAGGAGAAGTAATCTTCACTTTTAAAGCTGCCAATCAGCAGCAATTTAAAAAATTAGCCGGCTTTTTATCTATCAGCCACAAACGAGTAGACCCGCAGGACTTAAAAGTCGAGGCTTATGCCGACAAAGAAGCTTTTCAAAAATTCCTGAAATACAACATCCCTTTTGAAGTTAGTACGACTGATAACGAGATTCCTTCAGAAGAAAACAAAAGCGCCCTGGCTCCAAATGCGCAGTGGGACACCAGTTGGGATGCCTATCCTACTTACTCCCAGTATGTCGCTAAAATGCAATATTATGCCACCACCTATCCAAACCTTTGTAAACTGGAAAACATAGGCAGTACTCCAAATGGACGAAATCTATATATCTTAAAAATATCCGACAATTGCCAGAGCGATGAAGCAGAACCGGAATTTTTCTATTCTTCTTCTATGCACGGGGATGAAATAACCGGCTTCCCTTTAATGATGCGGCTTATTGATTATCTGGTTACCCGTTACGGAACCGATACCGAAGTAACGAATCTTGTCAACACAACAGAGATCTATATCAGTCCGCTGTCCAATCCTGACGGCTCCTTTAAAACCGCCGGTAATGACGTAATGAACTCTGCCGGTAATGCTGCGACCCGTGCCAATGCAAACGGCAGGGATTTAAACCGTAATTACCCCGATCCGGTAAACGGACTGCATTCGGACACCTTTGCCTACCAGCCGGAAACATTAGCTTTTTTAGCTTTTGAAAAAACGAGAAATTTTGTATTGGCCGCCAACTTTCACGGTGGTGTAGAAGTCGTTAACTATCCGTGGGATGCTTATTCTTCGCCCAATCACCTGCATCCGCATGACAATCACTTTAAGTTTATTGCCAAAAACTATGCACAGTCCTGCCAGACGGCAAGCAACAACAACGGCTATATGGACGATGTATTTGCCAGTCAGTTTCCGGGAACCACAAACGGTTCACTCTGGTACACCGTTAGCGGCGGAAGACAGGATTACAACAACTACTTTATGCACAATAAAGAAGTGACCATTGAAATTTCGACAACAAAATTCCCGGCTTCTTCCGAACTTCCGAATTACTGGAATTACAATAAGCAAGCCTTTTTAGACTATATCAAACAGGCCAATTACGGTTTGCAGGGAAAAGTTACCGATGCTTCCGGAAACCCGATAAGTGCAAAAGTATACATCAGCAACTACGATTTAAAAGGCGCCTGGGTAAAAACCGGCACCTTACATGGCGATTACTACAAACTATTGATCGCCGGAAGCTACAATGTTATTTTTGAAGCGCCGGGCTATACGTCGCAGACAATTGCGGTAACCGTAACCAATAACAACACCACGGTTTTAAATGTGCAGATGGTGGCTGTAACGGCAGAACCCGCCGTAAACAATGCAACGATCTGTAAAGGAAAAACTGCCAGTCTTACCACTGCCGACAGCGGAACCATCAGATGGTATGACACCGCAAACAGTACCACCGCTTTAGCTACCGGAAGTTCTTATACCACACCTGTATTAAACGCTTCAAGATCCTACTTTGCAGAAAGAGAAATCCCTTTGGCAAACATCGGCCCTGCCAGTGCCACCGGAACCGCTACCGCAAAAGCTACCGTTGCAAACAAATACCTGACTTTTGACTGTACCAAACCTACAAAACTAAAATCGGTTGCGATTAAAACCAGTGCTACCGGAGAAATCATGGTAGAATTACAGGATAGTTCCGGAGCAATGCTGGAATCCAAAATGATCCGTATAACGGCAACCGGAGAACAGGACATCGATCTGGATTTTTTCCTTCCGGCACAAAACAACCTTCGCTTGATTTCAAGAGAAATTAACGGTTACAATCTTACTGTTGCCACCAGCGGAATTACCTACCCGATGTCTAACGGAACCGTTTCGATAAAAAGCAACAGCGGAACCGGTACCTTTTTTCAGTTCTTTAACTGGAAATTTGCCCCGGCAAAAAGTGCCCGGAAAGAAGTACAGGTTATCGTAAAACCCGATCCGGCCATCACCACCCTTACTCCTGACACCGCTCTTGAAGGAAGTGCAAATTTCACCCTGACCGTAAACGGAACAAATTTTGTAAACGGCGAATCGATCATCCAATGGAACGGTGTGAACAAAACAACGACTTTTATCAGCAATACCCAATTATCGGCTACAATCCTGGCGGCAGATATTGCAAACGACGGAACGGTTCCGGTAACCGTTTTGAACAACTGCAACAATTATGTATCACCGGTAACCAATTTCACGATTCAGGGAGTACCGTGTGCAACCACCACAACATGGAGTGGCAGCAGCTGGAATAACGGCGCTCCGAATAACGATGTTCATGCCGTTATCAACGGAAACTATACCTCATCGGCCAATCTGGAAGCCTGTTCTTTAACCATCAACGGAACCGCAACGGTTACCGTTCAGTCCGGGCATAACTTTATAATCACCAGAGCTGTTACGATTGCTTCGGGTGCCAATCTTGTTATTCAGAATAATGCCAATCTGGTACAGCTTGAAAACAGCACCAATACCGGAAATAGTAATGTTTACCGGAATAGTGCTCCGGCCATCCGTTTAGACTATACCAACTGGTCCTCACCGGTAGCGGCACAAAACCTGCTGGCTTTTTCACCACAAACGCTGACCAACCGTTTTTATGTTTACAATCCTTTAAACGGTTCTATCGGCGCTTACGAAACCATTAATCCGGCTACAAACCAGTTTACGGCAGCCAAAGGCTACCTGATACGCACACCAAACAGCTGGAGTACAACTCCTGCGGTTTTCCCGGGACATTTCACCGGAGTGCTGAATAATGGTGCAATCAATATCAACGCCGTTAAAGGAACCACTACCGGGTACAATTTAATTGGTAACCCTTATCCATCCACTATTAATGCTGTAGACTTTATCAATGCCAACATCAGCGGCACCGGAACAATCAACACGACTATTGACGGCAGTCTGTATTTCTGGACACATGCTACGCCGTCCAGTCCGACAACCGGTTTATACCCTTTAAACAACTATGCTAAATTCACAAAATTAGGCGGTACCGCTGCCCAAGCCGGCGGAGCCACACCAAACGGAATCATACAGGTCGGACAGGGCTTTATTGTGAATGCGGTAACCAACGGAACGGTTTCTTTCAGAAACAGCATGAGACTCATTAACAATGCCAATCAGTTCTTTAAAGTAAACAACCTGCCTGCCTTTACTGCAGACGAAACCATTGAAAAACACCGTATCTGGCTGAATTTAAGCGGCGATAACGACGCTTTCAGTCAAATCCTGATCGGGTACATGACCGGAGCAACCAACAATATCGACTATGGAATAGACGCCAAAGATTTCGGAACTGCCGGTGCTTCCTTATACAATGTTATTAACGATGAAGCCTATGCCATTCAGGGCCGTGCCGTTCCTTTTACCGAGAACGATATCGTTCCTTTAGGAATTAACGTTCCGGCAGCCGGAAATTACACGCTTTCCCTTGATCACTTTGACGGTATCTTCACGGACAATCAGGTCATTTTTATTAAAGACAACGTTTTAAATACTGTACACAATCTTAAAACCGGTAATTATACTTTCGCTGCAAACGAAGGGACATTCAACAACCGGTTTGAATTAATCTTTAAAAACAGCATCTTAGGGACTATCGATCCTGCTGCCGATAACGGAACAATCAGCATCAGCAAAACCGACGGTGTTCTTACGGTAAAATCGTCTAAAGAAAATTTAAAATCAGTTGCGGTTTATGACTTATTAGGAAGAGTCATTTACCAGGCTGACAATATTGACACACCGCTATTTACGGCCCATTTAATGACAAGCAAAGCCGTTTTATTAGTGAAAGTAATTACCCAGACCAATCAACCCATTTTTAAAAAAGTAATCTAGATTATTTGGCTCTTCCACTAGGAGCCAAATAAAATTATTAACAATCCATCCTCTACAAAATGAAAAAAACTACTTACAACTATGAAAGCAACAATGACCACATTAGTAAAACACTTACTGATTGTAGGACTTAGTTTTCTTCCCAATTTTTTATCGGGACAGACCACACAATTACAGCAGGAAAACTTTGAATCAGCAAGTACCTGGACAGCTTCTGGCGCTACCTTTACCACAACCAATGCCTACAACGGCACTTACAAAGCTGTCATCCCGGTTAATGGAAGTTCCATTACCTCGCCTGTTATTAACACGACAGGCTACAACAAAATCGATGTTCGCTTCTTTGTGAAAAGCAACAATGCAAACGCCGGTGACAAAATAACGCTGCAATACAGGGATAATTCCCTTGCCTCATGGTCGGACGTCAGAGTTGTCGAAAAAGGAACCCCAAGCGGAATCTCCTATAGAGATATCAATGACAACACCAATTACCATGCGCTTGTCGGAACTATTTTTTCAACCAGCTCCACATTTGCCGCCACCTCGCAATTCCGTTTTGTAACCACATCAGGATCTTCTTCCCGGCAGTTTTACATTGACTACATCACGGTTAGCGGTACAAAAGACAATACCATTGCTACCGGACCCGGCGGCATTACCAGCAATCTGGAAATGTGGCTGAGAGCCGACCTGGTAGACGGGGTCACTATCGGTACCGACGGTGCAAACGTGAACATCTGGACCGACAAAGGAAAAGGTCACGATGCCAAAGTTATTGACGCCACTAACGCTGCCCTGACCGTAAAACCTGTCTACCGAAATAACGCCTCCAAAAATATCAACTTCAATCCGGTGGTTGAGTTTGGCAACACGCCTTCCGCATCGGCATCCAATTATACCTATTTATCGAACAAAGCCGAATTACAGGGAACATCCGGTTTTTACAGTAACGATCTCTTTATTGTAGTCATTAACGACAACCCGGCTTCCCTTGTATCCACTTCATCCAGTGTCGATTTATTCTGTTCCCAGTCCCCGGCTTCGACCACTTATGCCAAAGATGGTACCGGAATTGGTTTCGGACAGTATTCTATTCGTCTTGACAATGAAGTAGTAAGCTACTGTATTGGTACCACGCCGGATCCCGTAGATCCCGATGTTAATACAAGAGGATATGGTCTGGCCCAGGTAAACGGAACCTTTTCCGGCGTTAACATCATCAACAGCCGGCACAACAGCACCAATACCAAACAGGAATTACACAGCAATGCCCTGAGCATATCCAATACAGAAGTAGGTACGCCTGCCTGGGTTGCAGTACAAAACAAAAGATTCTGGCTGGGCAGAAGCCAGCTTTTTGATGGTAGTTTCGGCGGCAGGATTGCAGAAGTAATCTCCTATTCTGCCCGAAAAAATGACGCTACAGAACGCAACCGAATTGAATCCTATTTAGCCATTAAATACGGTATCACTTTAGGCACTAACGGTACCAGTCAAAACTATGTGAACTCTGCCGGTACGACAATATGGAACATCGCACCAACAGGATTCAATTATGACATTGCCGGAATCGGAAGAGACGATGCCGCACAATTAAATCAGAAACAATCCAAAAGTATAAACTCCGGAGCGGTCATCACAATGGGACTCGGAGATATCTTTACGACCAACGCTGCAAACACCAATACTTTTGGCGCCGACAGAAGATGCCTTGTATGGGGCAGTAACGGACTTGCGATGACCAACAGCGGTTCTCCGGTAACCGTAAGCTTCGGTCCTTCAACCGTTACCACCTCAACGGATGTTACCAATAAAAAATGGAAGGTTGTGGAAACCGGCGGTGATGTTGCTACCGTTAAGGTTTCGCTGGCTACAACAGATCTGGCCAGTTTACCGGCTCTATCCGGAAACGATGCCTATGTAATGATCGTTGCCAGCGATGCGGCATTTACAACCGGCGTAGAAACCGTTTTCCTGAACACAAACGGATCCAATCAGGAATGTTTTTACGATTTTGACGGTACAAAATATATTGCGTTTGGGGTAGCCCACGAAGTAATTGCGTCCAGACACATTACTATTGACGGCGTTGATGATGCCGTAAAAGTAAGCAACGCAAACGACCTTACCGGAGCTTTCAGTATCATGGTATGGGCAAGACCTACAGGAGCGAACACTGCGCTTTCCGACAAAACAATTGTTTCCAAACACAACGGAACAACCGGATATCGTCTGGTAATACAAAACGATAATAAAATCAGAATGGAGTGGAACGGAACTTCTTTGGTTTCCAATACCACTTTACCGAATAACGAATGGCACAATATTGCCGCAATTTACAATTCCGGGACGCTGTCCTTATACATTGACGGTGTTTTGGACAAATCCGGAAGCATAACGGCACCAACGGCTACAACAAGCATCTTTACCATCGGTGCCGAATACAGAAGTAAAAGCAGCACCGTAAATGTGTTTAAAGGAGACATAGACGAGCTGCGTTTCTGGAACAGAGCCATCACTTTAGCCGAGCTGCGCTTTATCATGAACCAGGAGATCAATAACTCCGGAGCCAATACGATTGGTAAAATCATGCCTTCAACGGTTACCAAAAATGACATCAGCGCACTAACATGGGCGAGCCTGACCGCTTATTATTCGATGAATACCTACATTGGCACCCATATTAATGACGATTCTGTAAACAACAACAGAGGAAGCCTGGTTACTCCGGATAAAACCGGTGTCAATACCCAGACAGCACCAATGCCTTATGACAGTGCTGCCAATGGTCTTTGGTCGGATACCGCAACATGGACTAACGGAACCACCTTTGCCTTACCGTCGGCATTGTCGATAATAGACAACAGCACGACCATTGACTGGAACATTGTGAGAACCTCACACACCATTACTTCCAATGGTAACAAAACGCTGTTAGGATTCTTTGTAAACGCCAATACCGTTAATGCTGCCAACGATTCCAAAATAGAGATCAGCCACTTTTTAAGGCTAAACGGAAAAATTGACTTACAGGGCAAATCCCAATTGGTGCAAACCTTTAATTCCGATCTTGACCCTACCAGTTCCGGTTCTATTGAACGCGATCAGCAAGGACAGAAAAGCATTTACAACTACAACTACTGGTCGTCACCCGTTGGCGCGATCAACAGCACGACCAACAACAATAACTATACGGTAAATGGTGTTCTAAGAGACGGAACAAACACCGCAACACCAGTTGCCATAAACTGGGTAAACGGTATGGACGGTTCCACAGGAACACCAATTAACCTGGCAAGACGCTGGATTTATAAATTCCAGAACCTTTCTGACCTTTATGCAAACTGGACACAAATATTCGAAACCGGAATATTGGCGCCTTCAAACGGATTTACCATGAAAGGCAGCGGAACGGCTACTGCAACACAAAACTATGTGTTTGTCGGAAAACCATACAACGGCAGAATAAACGGCACCGTTTCGCCCAACAATATTAATTTAAGCGGAAACCCTTATGCCTCAGCTTTAGATGCCCAACAGTTCATTACCGATAATGCTGCTGTTATTAACGGATCGATTTACTTCTGGGAACACTATCCTACGAACAACACCCATGTATTGCTTCAGTATCAGGGCGGTTATGCCACCCGGAACTTTTCTGGCGGAACACCGCCGGTAGCGCCGTTTGGCATCAGCGGATTAGGATCCAGCGCAAGGGTTCCGAACCGTTATATCCCGGTTGGGCAGGGCTTCTTTATACAGGCAAATGCTACCGGAGGAACTATTGTGTTCGACAATAACCAAAGAACCTTTGTTAAAGAAGATGCCCCAACATCGAACATCATGTTTAAAAACGCTTCCGGCGCCAATACCCAGATGTCGACTTCAGATCATTTTAACGACAATACGAATGACAGCACTACCGCCGAAGACACATTTGCCAGAATACGCCTGGGCTTCACTTCCCACAATGGTAATCACAGACAGTTATTACTTGCCTTTATGGAAGAACATGCAACAGACGGATGGGATTACGGTTACGACGGCATTGTTCTTGACGACGATTTAGTACAGGATATGTTATTCCTTCTGGACGATAAAAAATTAGTTATCCAGGGTGTCGGTTACTTCAATGCAAGCGCTATTTACCCGTTATTGGTCAGAACCGATGTTGCCGGTGAAGTAAAATTCATGATCGATGAACTGGAAAACTTTAACCCGAATCAGCCTATCTATATTTATGACAACGTTACAAATGGATACCATGATATCCGAAATGCTCCTTTTGCTCTTGAAATTCCGGCAGGAGAAAACACAAGCCGTTTTTCATTACGTTTTGAAAAACAAAAACTTGCCGTTACAGAATTTGACTGGAGCGCGGTTAAGATGACTTACCTTCAGGGGAACAACCAGATTAAGATCAATAACGGGCTTACAGATGGCACCCGTATCGAAAAAGTAATGCTTTACAATATAACTGGACAGCTGCTTGGCACGTGGAAAACAGACAACATGGACCAGCAGGAAATCCTGCTGCCGGTTCGCAATGTAAGCACCGGTACCTATATTATAAAAGCCGACACTAACAAAGGTTCGCTCAGCCAGAAAACAATCATCAGATAATAAAAACAGCAGCCCCGTTTTGGGGCTGTTGTCATTTTTAGATTTTAATTCTGCTTTAAAAAAAGTAACTTTGTCTTTCTATATATTTTTATCCGCATGAAAGCCTGTTTTTTATTCCTTCTTTGTTTTTGCTGTATATCCCTTTCACACGCACAACTTCAAGCCATTACCGATCAAGCCGATTATCCGTTCTACATTCACCTTCCGGAACAGGAAGTACTGGACAATAAAGCCCCGGTTATTCTCTTTTTGCATGGCAGAAGTTTATCCGGTACCAATCTGGAAAGAGTGAAACGATACGGCGTACTGAAAGCAATAGAAAACGGGAAAAAGATTCCGGCCATCGTTGTTGCCCCGCAGCTGCCTTCCGGTCCCTGGAATCCGGATAAAGTATTGAACGTACTCGAATATGTACAGCAACATTACAATACTGATTTGTCCCGCGTTTATGTATGCGGTATGAGTCTGGGCGGTTACGGAACCATGCATTTTGCCGGAAAATATGCCGATAAGATCACGGCAGCTGTAGCGATATGCGGCGGCGGAAATGTAAATGATGCCTGCAAACTGGCAACGATCCCGCTTTGGATCCAGCATGGCAACAGGGATTTTATCGTACCGATTTCGGAGTCGAAAAAAATTGTAAAAGCAATCAAAGCCTGCAAACCGGATGCCGATGTAACCTTTACTGTTATCCCCGGAGGCAATCACAGCAATGTGGAGAACATCTTCCGAAAAGACGAAGTCTACGACTGGATGCTGAAACAGGTCAAAAAATAATATCAAACAAAAAAGGCTATCTCACGATAGCCTTTTTTGTTATTGTAATATTGTTTTCAGTTCTTCCAGACTTACTTTTTGCTGTTCGCCTGAACCCAGGTTTTTCAAAGCAAACTGGTTGCTTTCAATTTCCTCGGCACCTACAATCACAGCATACGGAATACCTCTTTTATCGGCATGTTGAAACTGCTTTCCGATTTTTGCATTACTAGGGTACAATTCCACTTTTATACCGGCTTTGCGCAATTGCATAATCGCTTTCATCGAATATAATGCTTCTGCATCGCCAAAATTCAGGAATATGGCTTTAGAAGTAGCGGTAACCGTTTCCGGGAACAGGTTCAATTCTTCCAGTACCAGGTAAATACGATCCAGTCCGAAAGAGATTCCCACGCCACTCATATTTTTCAATCCGAAAATTCCGGTCAGGTCATCATAACGACCGCCCCCGCCAATGGAACCCATCGCAACGGTTTTCGGGGCAGCCACTTCAAAAATAGCTCCCGTATAATAGTTCAGTCCTCTTGCCAGTGTTACATCCAGGTCCAGGATTGCTTTATCCAGACCTAATGCCGCTACGTTATCACAAATAAACGTCAGCTCTTCCACTCCTTTCATACCTTCTTCCGAAGAAGCCAATAAGGCTGCCAGTTTGGTTATTTTCTCCGAAATCGAACCGGTGAAATTAAATAACGGCTGTACTTTTGCAATCGCTTCCTCCGAAATGCCTTTACCGGACATTTCTTTCTTTACTCCGTCTTCCCCAATTTTGTCCAGTTTATCCAAAGCCACCGTAAAATCAATAAGCTTGTCTTTGGCACCGATCACTTCAGCAATACCGGACAGGATTTTCCGGTTGTTGATTTTTATTGTCACCCCTTCCAGTCCCAAAGCCGAAAACACACTGTCATACAACTGTACCAGCTCCACTTCCTGCCATAATGAGGTAGAACCAACCACATCGGCATCACACTGATAAAACTCTCTGAAACGGCCTTTCTGCGGCTTGTCTGCTCTCCATACCGGCTGGATCTGGTAGCGTTTAAACGGGAATTCTATCTCATTCTGGTGTTGCACCACATAACGGGCAAAAGGAACCGTTAAATCATAACGCAGGGCTTTTTCCGAGATTTGTGCGGTAAGTTTCAAACTGTCTTTCGCCTCTAAAAAAGCCTCATTTGCTTTGGCTAAAAAATCGCCCGAATTCAAAATCTTAAAAATCAGCCGGTCCCCTTCTTCGCCATATTTCCCCATTAAGGTTTCGGAATTTTCAAAAGACGGTGTTTCAATAGGCTGAAAGCCGAATTTTTCGAAATTCGATTTGATGATCGAAAAAATATAATTACGCTTTGCCACCTCAATTGGTGAAAAATCACGGGTCCCTTTCGGTATACTTGGTTTTTGTGCCATTTTTAGAATTGAAAATTTAATTTAAACTGTCCAGCTACATCTGAAAAAGCGTCGTTCTTTTTCACTACACTGCAAATATCTTACTTTTTAAAATTATCTTCATCCATTTTCAATAAAATACTGTGATAATTTATTCCGGAAGCAGCTCCCTGTTTTACAACTCCCTTTCCCGCTTTTAATATTCTTCCTGTTTTTCCAAAAAAATATGTAACAAAAACTGTACTTTAGTGACAAATTAGCATTATGCTTGGACTATTCAGAGAAAATACTAAAATTGCTTTAGACGCAATTAAAAGTCAGTTACTTCGTACGATATTAACCGTAATGATCATAGCCATCGGGATCACCGCGCTCGTTGGAATACTTACCGTGGTTTCGGCATTGGAAAACACCATTGCGAAAGATTTCGCATCCATGGGTGCCAATACCTTTTCCATCAGTCAGTATGATTTATCCTCACAGATCAACAACCAGAATTCCAACCAGAAAATCAATCCGATTATCAGCTATCCGGAAGCCCGTGCTTTTCAGGAAAAATACAAATATCCTTTATCGACTTCTTCCCTTTCGTTTACCGCCACCACCAAGGCCGAAGTAAAATATGAAGCGCAAAAAACCGACCCGGAAATAAGCATCGTAGGTGTTGATGAAAACTTCCTGCCTAACAAAGGACTGGAAACCACAAGAGGACGTAACTTTACCGGATTTGATATTAAAAACAATAATTATGTCTGCATTTTAGGATCCGATTTCGAAAAAGGGCTTTTTAAAGATATCAATGCCATAGACAAAACCATATCGATTCGCGGGGCCAAATTTAAAGTAATCGGGATCCTGAAAGAAAAGGGATCCACTTTCGGCAACAGCCAGGATTTACGGGTATTGATCCCGAATCAGATTGCCCGTTCCATCTTTTCGGCTCCCAACATCAACTACGATTTAAGTGTGATGATCGGGCAGAAAGAAATGATCAACCAGGCGGTTGATGATGCCATTATTACCATGCGAAAAATTAAAAAACTCAATCCGGTAGAAAAGAATAACTTCGGGATTGAGCGCAGTGACGACCTGATAAACACCTTACTTTCCAATACCCAGTTTTTAGGCTATATCGCCTGGGCTGTCGGGGTAATTACCATTTTTGGTTCCTCTATCGCCCTGATGAATATTATGCTGGTTTCCGTTACCGAAAGAACCCGTGAAATCGGCGTGCGAAAATCATTAGGAGCCAAAAGAAGTACCATTGCCTGGCAATTTTTTACCGAAACCCTGGTAATCGGTCAGTTGGGCGGATTAGTAGGTATTATCCTCGGAATTTTGGTTGGTTTCGGAATATCCGCTGCGATTAAATTCAGCTTTGTGATTCCGTGGCAGGCTATTTTTGCCGCCTTTGCCACGACTTTCCTTGTAGCTATTGTTTCCGGATTGTACCCGGCCATCAAAGCATCCAAACTGGATCCGGTAGAAGCTTTACGGTACGAATAATCCGTTTACAGTATTGCTTTTGTCATGCGGTCATTGCCGTAAATATCCTTACGCAGTTCTCCGTTTTTAAAATGGTATTCCTTTAGCAATGCCAGCATTTCCGGCCCGAGATACTGATTGATCTCGAAATACAGCTGCCCGCTTTTTACCAAATGCTGCGCGGCTAATTCCGTGATTTTGCGGTAAAAAAGCAACGGGTCATGGTCTTCAACAAACAAGGCTAAATGCGGTTCAAATTCCAATACGTTTTTGTTTATTTCCTCTTTTTCCAGGTTTCTCACATAGGGCGGATTGGACACGATAATATCAAACTGTTCCGGCAACATACTGGTTTCAAGAATGTTTTTGTGTAAAAACACCACGTTTGCCTGGTTTTGCCTTGCATTCCTTCTGGCTACTTCCAGTGCTTTTTCGGAAACATCGATTGCAAATACCCGGGCCTGCGGCAGCTTTTTAGCCAGCGAAACGGCAATACAACCACTGCCTGTTCCGATATCCAATATTTTAAGCGGCTGTTCTTTGGGCAGTTCCGAAACGGATTGCAGGATCCACTCCACCAGTTCTTCCGTTTCCGGACGCGGGATTAAAACGTTTTCATTGACATAAAAAGGCAGTCCGAAAAATTCGGTTTCCTCAAAAATATACTGGATCGGTTTTTCCGCTTTCAGCTGATGCAGCACTGTTTCCCATTGCAGCAACTGCATGGCATCCAGTTCAAAATCGGCTTTCAGCACCATATCCACCCGTTTCATCTGGTGAAAAGCGTCTAAAATGATATAGAAAAAGCTTTCGATCTCTTTTTCATCATAAAGAGCCGACAGTTCTTCTTTAAAATAATTGCGATAGTCTTTGATTAGCATCTTATAAATCTTTAAGCATCCATACCGGACAGGAGTTATGACCGGTATCTCCCAACGGAGCCTCCAGATACCGGAATCCGGATTTTACATATAATTTCCGGGCAGCCGTCATGTTTGGAAGTGTTTCCAGATAACATTGTTTAAAGCCGAAAGCTTTTGCCTGTTCCAGGCACTTCCCGATCATTTTTGCTCCCAGTCCCAAACCTCTGGACACGGGTAAAAAGTACATTTTTTGCAGCTCACAAATCGTGGCCGCTCCATTTTCCAATGGTGCAATTCCGGCACCGCCAATAATCTCCCCGTCTTTGACAACCAGGAAATAAGCCGACTGCGGAGTCGCATACGTTTCAAACATCCTGTCCAGCGAAGCATCGGCATAAGCCGTGCCTACTTTAGGCACTTCATGCTCCACTAATACTGTTCGTATTAAGGCTGCGACCGCCTCATTGTCATTTTTTTGAATTTCCCGTATCTCGATTGTATCCATTTTTAAGGAATAGTTTATTTTTGCAGCTTCCGGACAACAGGAATACTGTTCGATTTGTTCAAAATCAGGACGAATGTAAGCAGCTTCCCTGACAGTTCATAAACATTTAGAATAATTTTACAAATTTAATACGATACGCTTTTGAACACCCATGAATTTTACATGAACCGCTGTGTTGAATTGGCTAAAAACGGTTTGGGCACAACATACACCAACCCTTTGGTGGGCAGTGTTATCGTATACAATAATGAAATTATCGGAGAAGGGTGGCACCGGAAAGCCGGCGAACCGCATGCCGAAGTGAATGCGGTAAACTCCGTTAAGGACAAATCCCTTCTATCCAAAGCTACTATTTATGTAAGTCTGGAACCCTGCAGTCATTTTGGCAAAACACCTCCCTGCTGTGATCTGATCATTCAGCATAAAATCCCCAACGTTGTCATCGGCACCATTGATCCGTTTGCCAAAGTTGCCGGAAACGGCATCAAAAAACTGATCGAAGCCGGTAAAAATGTTACCGTTGGTATACTGGAGGACGCCTGTAACGAGCTCAACAAACGTTTTTTTACATTCCACCAGAAAAAGCGCCCGTATATCATCCTGAAATGGGCAGAAAGCAGTGACGGTTTTATTGCGCCGGAAACCAGAGCGGAGCAAAAACCGGTATGGATCTCCAATGTATATTCCCGCCAGCTGGTTCACAAATGGCGCAGTGAGGAACAGGCTATTTTAGTGGGAACCCAAACCGTTATTGACGACAATCCCAAACTGGATGTAAGGAACTGGACCGGTACAAATCCTGTGCGCATCGTGCTGGATAAATCCGGAAGGATTCCGGAAGATTATTTTGTAAAGGACGGCAGTGTAAAAACCATAATCATCACGGAAAATCAAAATTTAAAAAATTCTACATCAGTTTTTTTCGAAAATTGTATCTTTGATAATACGCTCCCTTTTTCAATTGTATCGATTTTACAGCAATACGATATTCAATCCTTACTTATTGAAGGAGGAAAGCAGACGCTGCAAACCTTTATCGACGCAGGATTATGGGATGAAGCACGGGTTTTTAAAGGCGCTGTAACACTGCAAAGCGGCACAGCAGCACCGTTTATAACCGGTACATTACAAGAGAAACAGACGATACTAAACGACGAACTTCTAATTTTCACACACAATGATTGATACTATCATATTCGATTTTGGCAATGTTTTTATTAATCTGGCAGAAGAAGCCCCTTTTGAACACATGCGAAAATTAGGACTGGTTTGCTGGAACGAGGATTTAGACAATCTGAACAAAAGATATGAAAAGGGAAAAATCAAAGAAGCTGATTTTTTCAACGGTCTTCATAAATACATCCCGAACAAAGATTTAAAAGAGATTCGCGATGCCTGGAATGCCATACTGCTGGATTTCCCGCTTTACCGCCTGGAGTTTTTACAGCGTTTATCGTCGCAGTACCGTTTATTCCTGTTGAGCAATACCGATGCTACCCATATTGAAAAATTTGAAAGCAAAGTGGGCGAAACATTCAGCCGCGAGTTTTACCAATGCTTTGAAAAGGTGTATTTTTCGTTCGAAATAGGCCTTAGAAAACCCGATCCGGAAATCTTCAACTACATCATCAAGAAACACGAGTTATCCCCTAAAAGAACCCTTTTTGTGGACGACAACAAGCACAATACCGAAGTGGCTGCCAACCTGGGATTAAATATCTGGAACCTGCAGGTGGGTAAAGAAGATGTTGTAGATTTGCTGGATAAAAAATGGTAATTAACAGCATTGGAAAAAGACACATACAAAACCTTAGCCATACCGTCCGAAGAAGTTCTCTACAAAGAAAAAAACAGTAAATTTTTCGGCTATGCCTTTCCTATAGCAACAGAAGAGGATGTCAAACCGATTCTGGAAGATCTCCGGAAGCAGCATCATGTCGCGCGACACTGGTGTTATGCCTTCCAGACCGGAACCGAAAAAATATACTTCCGTGCCAACGACGACGGCGAACCCAATAACTCGGCAGGAATGCCCATTTACGGTCAGATACAGTCGTTTGACGTAACAAACGTACTCATAGTAGTCGTACGGTATTTCGGTGGCGTAAAACTCGGCGTAGGCGGTTTAATATCCGCTTACAAAACAGCTGCCCAGATGGCGCTGGAAGTTTCCGAAATAATCGAAAAGACAATCGACATTCATTACCTCATTCGTTTTGATTATAAAAATATGAACAAAGTGATGCGGGTTATCAAAGAAAAAAATCTGGACATTATCGCTCAGAAAATGGAAATGAGTTGTGAGATTGAAATCGCTACGCGCAAAAAAAATGCCGAAATGATTTTCGACATTTTTTCCAATCTTTATGAAGTAACTATTCTTGAAAAAGAGTAATTTTCAATGTTGCTTTTTAGCTTTCAACAAACGCCGTTAACTTTTCGGTAACATACGCCGGAGGCAAAGTCGGCTTTCCGGTTTTCATGTCTACAAACACCAGAATGGAGTTCCCCGTTGTTAATAACTCACCTGCTTCATTGTAGATTTCGTAGTCAAATTCTATCTTAACAGAGGTCTGACTTTTGAATATTGTTTTCACCGTTAGCAGGTCGTCATAAAGTGCCGGTTTTTTGTAACTCATGCTCAAAGAAACCACCGGAAGCATAATTCCGTTTTCTTCCATCCATTTATAAGAAAGCCCAAGGTTTCTAAGCCATTCCACACGTCCCATCTCAAAATACTGTGCATAATTTCCGTGATAAACCACTCCCATCTGGTCTGTTTCGGCGTATCGGACACGAACCTGAAATTGATAATCTCTCATATTAATTTTTTGTTAATTTATTTTAAAAACATTTTTAAATGTACTTACAATATTTTTTTCATAAAATCAATACACGTTATATTTTTTTTTGAAAAAAATTGTCCACATATTTGTCTTCCCAATTTCAATGAAAGTATCTGACTTACTTTTTGAATTCAACTTTTTAAAAAAACATTAATTATGCCCGAATAT